>NZ_JBWKEZ010000038.1:10721-84197 GCF_056434525.1 Streptomyces sp. NPDC044002 | reverse complement strand
CCCCCCCCCCCCCCCCCCCCCCCCCCCCCCCCCCCCCCCCCCCCCCCCGCCCCCCGCCCCCCCCCCCCCCCCCCCCCCCCCCCGGCCGCCGCCCGGTCAGGACGCCTCCTGGAGGTAGGCGGCGATCAGGGCCAGGTCGTTCGCGATGCCCACCACGTCCTCCGGGTTCGCGGTCGGCGTCATCGCGCCCGTGACACCCGCGTAGAAGGTGTCGAAGCGTCCGCCGCCCTTGTCCAGGTAGCCGGCGATGGTGATGGCCCCCACCGACAGCCGGTCGTTGAGGAGGTCGCCGCCGACGGCCGCACCGGTCTTCGCGAACACCTTCCCGCGCGCGGGACAGTCACGGCAGTTCTCCGCGAGCAGCCCGTCGACCCCGAGGATCGGCAGCGCCTCCCGGAACCGCCGCGCGTCCGGCGTGCCCTGCCAGTACGCCAGCATCTGCACCAGCGCCCGGGGCGTGACCCGGTCGGCGGGATTGCCGCCCCGGCCGTCCATCAGGGCCACCTGCTCGCGGTCGACGCCCGCCCGGTCCAGGAAGGCGGCGAGCACGGGGAAGCCGTCGGCGCACTGCCGGCTGCCCGTGGTGACGGCCAGCAGGCAGACGTCCAGGTTGGCGCCGAGGTTGTGGCTGACCTTCAGGATCAGCTTCGCGTACTGCTCGTACGGCGGCGAGGTGTACGCGGCCACGCGCGGCCGGCCCGCGTAGTCGCGCGGCAGCCGGGCGACCGGATTGGGGCCCGTCGCGGCGGCGGTGACCTCCACCCCGGCCCGGCCGAGCGCCTCGATCAGCGCCGTCCGGCCGAACGAGGCCGGGTCCGTGACCGGGGAGGTGCGCAGCAGTGGCGGGGCGTCCGCGGCGATGGTGCCGGACAGCCGGATGCGGGTGCCGCCGTCGGCCGCCGTCACCGTGATGTCCGTCGGCTTCCCGGCGGCGACGGTCTTCACCGCCGACGTGACCTCGTACGGGGCGACCTTGGGCCGCCAGTCCAGCCGGGCGGCGGCGCCCGCCCGGTCGCCCGGGGTGGTCAGCAGGTCGATGAGGTTGTCGTTGACGATGAGGGGGGTCGGCACCGGGTCGAGCCCCGGGTCGGGGGCGAAGAGCCGGCTGTCGACGATCACGTCGCCCTCCACGCGGGTGATGCCCGCCGCACGGACCTGCCGGGCGAGCCCGTCGATCCCGGCGAGGGGGTTCTCCGGGGTGAGGGTGGCGCCGGGGAAGTCGTTGGCGTAGGTGTGGTCGAGGTCGGTGTACGCGACCGTCCCGTCGGGCCGGGTCCGGCCGCCGAGGGTGAGGTCGCCCTGCGCGACGAGGTCGAGGTCGCCGGTCAACGTCGAGCCGGCGCGCCGCCCGACCGCGTAGAGGGGCGTCACGAAACGGTGGTCCGGGCCGAGGGTCTGCCAGGTGGCGGAGACGGGGAACAGCTTCGCGGTGGAGCCGGGTATGAAGAACTGCCCCGGGAACATGCCGTGCAGCACCCGGCCGCCACCCGGTTCCGTCTGCAGCAGCCCCCACTGGGCGTGGCGGTACTCGGGCTTGCGCATGATCTCCGTGATGCGGGGGTCGAGACCGCCCCCGGAGGCCTCGGGCGAGGGTACGGGCGACGGCGAGGGGGCCGCCCGGGCGCCCGTACCGCAGGTGAGCGCCAGCAGCAGGGCGGCGCAGCAGCCGGCCGCCCGGCGCCGCAGCGCCACGGGGAGGATCGGAAATCCCACGGCGCGCTCCGTTCGTCGCGGCCGCCTTCCCCGGCGGCCCGAGCCCCGTCAACAGCGTGCCACGCCCCCCTGGGCCCCGCACGTCACCCGGTCGCCGCAGGGGCCCCGCTCAGCTCGCCCCCGGCCCGAACCGCCGCCGGTACGCCGACGGGGTGACGCCCGTCTCCCGGCGCATCAGGGCCCGCAGGTTGGCGGCGGTACCCAGCCCGCTGTGCCGGGCGACCAGCTCCATGCGGGACTCGCCCCGCTCGATCAGCCGGCGCGCCAGGGTGAGCCGTTCTCCCGTGAGCCAGGCCAGCGGCGTCGTTCCCAGCTGCGCCCGGAACCGGCGGTGCAGCGTCGCCGGGCTGACCGCCGCCCGCGCGGCGAGGCCGGCGACCGTGAGCGGGGCGTCCAGCCGCTCCTGCGCCCAGGCCAGGACGGGCGCCAGGGACTCGTCCGGCAGGTCGGGGACCGGGCGCTCCACGAACTGCCGCTGGCCGCCGTCCCGGTGCGCCGCGAAGACCAGCCGCCGGCTCACGGAATTGGCGATCTCCGCACCGTGGTCGCGGCGGACGATGTGCAGCCCGAGATCGAGCGCGGCCGCGCTCCCGGAGGCGGTGAGGATGTCGCCGTCGTCCACGAACAGCACGTCCGGCTCCAGGCGGACGGAGGGGAACCGGGCCCGGAAGGAGTCCGCCCACTGCCAGTGCGCGGTGGCCCGGCGGCCGTCGAGCACCCCGGCCTCGGCCAGGGTGAAGGCGCCGCTGCAGAAGCCGACCAGGCGCGCGCCCCGCGCGTGCGCCCGCCGGACGGCGTCGAGCACGGCAGGGCGGCGGGGCACCTCGACGTCGGGGCGGTTGGGGACGATGAGGGTGTCCGCCGTGTCGGCCGCTTCCAGCCCGGCCACCCCCGTCAGGGTGAAGAACCCGTCGCGCATCAGCGTGCGCGGGGCGGGGGAGCAGAGCGTGAACTCGTAGAGGTCGCGGCCGACCTCGGGCCTGCGCAGGCCGAAGACCTCGGTCGCGCAGCCCAGTTCGAAGGGGTTGGAGTTCTCGTCGACGATCACGACGACCCGGTGCGAGGATTCTTTCGGCATGTGCGATTCCTAGCACTCACCCCGGCCGTGCGGAACGGCGCAGCATGGACCCATGACCGACGAACCCATTTCCCTGGCCAAGGCCCTCGCCTCCTTCGACGCCCTGTGGAGCCCCCGCATCGTCACGCGCGTCAACGACTACGACGTCCGCATCGCCAAGGTCGAGGGCGAGCACATCTGGCACGCCCACGACCACACCGACGAGTTCTTCCTGGTGCTCGACGGAGAGCTGAGCATCTCCCTGCGCGAGCCCGGCGGTGAGCGCACGGTCGTCCTCCCGCGCGGGGCGGTCTTCACCGTCCCCCGGGGCACGGAGCACAAGCCCCACGCACCGTCGGGCGCCGCCATCCTCATGTTCGAACCCGCCGGGACGGCGACCGTGGGCGACCGCCACGACGAGGTCCCGGACCACGTGGACGCCACCACCGGGCACCCCCTCGGCGGCTGAGACCGCATGCGTCTTGTGGCCCTGGGCGGGGCTGGCTACAGTCCGGTGTTACACGTGTAACTCGGACAGGGGCCACGTGCAGCTCCGCGTGAAAGGGCCGCAATGACGCATCCGCTCCCGGTCGAGCCCGACCTGACCTGGCCACCCCCTCCCTTCCGGGCGCCCGAACCGCCCGTGGTCACCGAGGACGGCGTACGCCGCTTCGACGGGGTCACCTACGCCACCCGGCCGGGCTACCGGCCGCGGCTGCTGGACGTCCGGGTGCCCGCCGCCGCGCGGGGCCCCGTCCCGGCCGTGGTCTGGATCCACGGCGGCGGCTGGCTGGAGGGCGACCGGCGCTACCCGCCGCCGACCGTCCCCGCCGCACTGCTGCACGGCGCGGTCCTGGCCGCCGGGCTGGCCCTGGTCTCCATCGACTACCGGCACAGCCTCGAAGCGCCCTTCCCGGCGCAGCTCCACGACGTGAAGGCCGCCATCCGCTACGTCCGGAAGTTCGCCGGCGCCTTCGGCATCGACCCGGACCGCATCGCGGTCTGGGGCGAGTCCGCGGGCGGTCACCTCGCCGCCCTCGCGGGCCTGACCGGCCCCCGCACCCCGGACGCCGCCGCCCTGGAGGGCACCGAGGGCGTCGGCGCCGGCGACACCTCGGTACGGGCCGTCGTCGACTGGTACGGGGTCTCCGACCTGACCGCCCTGCGCGGGCACCCCATGCCGCCGATGCCGCCGGGCGTGGAATACCCGGACCCCTACGAGGCGCTGCTCGGCGACACGGAGGAGGCGCGGCCGGCGGCGGCCCGCGCGGCGAGCCCGGTGACGTACGCCCGGCTCGCCGCCGACGGGGCCGCGGGAGCCGCAGGCGCCGGCGCGACCGGCGTGCCGCCGTTCCTGCTGGTCCACGGCACCCGGGACGGCCTGGTCCCCTACGGCCAGAGCGAGGCGCTTGACGCGGCGCTGCGCGCGGCCGGCGGGGAATGCGTACTGGAGCCGGTGGAAGGCGCCGACCACATCTTCCTCGGCGTCCCGGACGTCGCCCCGATCGTGGCCCGCAGCGTGGCCTTCCTCGCCCGCCACCTGGACGCCTGAGCCGCGCCCGTGAGCGAGAGACCCGCTGCCGCGCACCGCACGCCCGGCGTGCTGCCGCTCGGCCTGCTGCCGGCCGGTGCCGCCGTCCTGCTGACGGCGGTCGTCCGCGCCGACCCCGCCCGGGAGGCCCCGGGGGATCCTCGCGGCCGCCGCCTCAGGAGGACTGCCGGTGCACCAGGGCCGGTTGGATGCCCGGGACCCCGGGGGCCGTGCCCCGCGCGACCAGCGCGTGCAGGGCGTCGGCCACGGAGGCGGCGGAGGGCAGCTCCAGCGCGACGCTGGTCAGCGCGGGCTGCTGGAGCGCCGACAGCACCAGGTCGTCACAGCCCACGACGGCCACCTCGTCCGGCACGGGGATCCCCTCCGCCAGCAGCGCGTGCATCAGCAGGGCCGCGTACTCGTCGTTGTACGCGAAGACGCCGTCCAGGCCGAGCTCCCTCCACCGGCGGGCCAGCGCCGTCGCGGACTCCCGGGTGTAGGCCAGCTCGACGGGGGTGACGGTCACCGGATGCCGCGCGGCGACCTGCTCGGCGCCGGCCAGCCGCGGCCGGGCGAGGGTGTCGAGGCCGCGCTCGCGCGGGATGACCACCCCGATCCGGGTCCGGCCCCGGTCGATGAGGTGCCGGGTCGCGGTGGCGCCGACGGAGGCGTGGTCGAAGGCGATGGTGTGCACCCCGTCCACGGGATGCGAGGCGAAGGCGAGCATCCCGCGCACCCCGGCGCGGCGCAGCACCCCGGCCGTCTGCGGGGTGAGCCGGTCGCCGTCGAGGGAGAGCACCGCGGCGGGCCGCAACTCGGCCCAGGCGCGGGCGGCTTCGAGCGGATCGCCGAAGCGGCCGGCGTGCATGACGGTGGTGTAGCCGTGCCGCTCCAGCTCGCTGACCAGGTCGTCCACCCAGTCGCTCACCAGGCGCCCGACCGCGGAGACGGAGGCGGGCACCACGACCAGGTTGCTGCGGCCCGCGCGCAGGGACCGGGCGGCCGCGTTCGGCACGTAGCCGAGCTGCGCGGCGGCGGCCAGCACCCGCGCCCGGGTGCCCTCACTGGCCCGGTGGCCCTGGGTGTCGTTGAGCACGAAGGAGACCGTGGCACGGGACACCCCGGCCAGGCGGGCGACGTCCGCGCTGGTGGCCGACGCGGGAGCCGATGCCTCTTCGGCCATGGCGTGCTTCATCGCTCTCTGTAGCCCGGTGCTGCCTTCCCGTTTCAGGTTACACGAGTCAAGGTCGAAAGCCCGGGGCGCCGGTCCCGGCCGGAACCCCCGCTCCCGCCGACGCCGCCGAACCCGCCGCCTCCGCCGACTGGCGCGAGGCCAACCGGGCCAACTGGGACGAGCGCGTCCCGATCCACCTCGGCACCTCCTTCTACGACCTCCCCGCCTTCGTCGCGGGCCGGGACTCGCTGCGGGACTTCGAGCCCGGCGAGGTCGGTGACGTCAGCGGCAGGTCCCTGCTCCACCTCCAGTGCCACATCGGGCTGGACACCCTCTCCTGGGCCCGGCGCGGAGCCGCCGTCACCGGCCTCGACTTCTCCGGGCCGGCCGTGGCCGCGGCGGGCGACCTCGCCGCGCGGATCGGCGCCGACACCGCACGCTTCGTCACCGCCGACGTGTACGACGCCGTCGAGGCCCTGGGCGGGCGGACCTTCGACATCGTCTACACCGGCTTCGGGGCGCTGTGCTGGCTCCCGGACATCACCCGGTGGGCGCGGACGGTGGCGGACCTCCTCGCGCCCGGGGGCTTCCTCTACCTCGCCGAGTTCCACCCCTTCGCCGACGTCCTGTCCGAGGACGGGCGGGCCGTCGAGCACGACTACTTCGAGCGCGGGGCGATCGTCGTGGACGAACCCGGCACCTATGCCGACCCCGGCGCACTGACCAGGTCGAACCGGACCGTGGAATGGCTGCACGGCATCGGAGAGGTCGTCAGCGCCCTGGCCGCCGCGGGCCTGCGCCTGGAGTTCCTGCACGAGCACGACCACGGCCACTTCCGCCTCCCGGCCGGGCTGTACGTCCCGCAGGTCTACTCGCTCCGCGCGGTGAAAGCGCGGTAGCGGAGCTTCCTGTTTCGTGGGCTATAGTTGATCTCGAGCCCGCCGCCGCGGAACACGGCGAACGGGACGATGCGTTGGTGGTCCAAGGAAAGACACCCCACTTCCCGTGGGGGAATGCAGGTGCAAGGCCTGCCCAGCGCTCGATCAAGGCCCCGGCCTCCTCACGGAGACCGGGGCCTTCTGCTGCTCCGGCCAGGCCGCTGCGCGAACCGCCGACCGGTGGCGATGGGAACGGGCCGCGGGTTCAGCACGGATGGCCGCCCGGGGCGTGGTCCGGAAAACCGTTCGCGGTCCCAGGGGTGTTGAGCCGAGACTGGCGGGTCGATGACATCAGACAGGAAGAGTGGCCGACCCTGACGTACAACCGGGACACCCTGCCCTTCCCGGAGAACCGCGTGCCCCCCATCGCCTACGAGGGCATTCGGAACTGGGACGAGTTCGACCCTGCCCGCCACTCGTTCGCCTGGGACGAGGACGAGGAAGCCCGCCTCCGCTCGCTGGTCCGCGAGTGGGTGCCGCCCGTGCTCTCCGGTATGGCCGGCTGGTGGGAGGGGGAACGGTGGTGTGAACACCAGGTGGACGCGATCATCCGGGAGCGATACGGAACCTGGGCCTGGGGATGGGGATGGTGCTACCGCTACGGCGGGCCCATCGGCAACTGGGTCAGCGGGCCGAGCTCGGTGACGACCCCTGACGAGACCGCAGAACGCGTCGTGTCCGCGCTGTTGGAGTGGCGGGAGTGGCTGGAGCGAACGGCTCAGCGCTTCGCCGAACTGGCACCGCCGCCGGACGCCCCACCCGAGGTTCGCAGTTGGCACCTGGAGCGGGCCTGCGTCCGGCTCGTGACCCACACGCTGGACTCGGGCGCGGAGGGCGGCTGGCACCGTCAGGCCTCGATCGTCCTCGGCTGGTTCCTCACCAGCACCGGCATGGACCGGGCCGACGCCGCGCGAGCGGTGGAGAGCGCGATCGGTGGCCGGTTCGAGAGCTGGGTCACCCCGGAGCGGACGCTGATCGAATCCGTCGGCGAGGACCTGGCCGCCGGCCTCACCGGCCACGCCCCGTACCAGGACCACCGTGAGAGGGTGGCTCTGGAGGATCTCCATGACCGCTGCTGACAGCCTTTCGGTCTGGCTGCGCGTGCGCCGTGAGGTCGACTGGCGACGCGCACCGGCCCTGCAGGGGGTCCCGCCCGCCCGCGACGGTTTCCGGTCCTGGTGCGAGGGGCCGGTGCGCCGGCGCGACCCGGTTCGGGCCGAGCGTCTGCTCGCGGCGTATGCCCTGGCCCGAGAAGACGCCGCACGCTGCACCCCGCTGGACTTCGCTCTGCTCGCCGGTTGGCAGTGCGAGGTCCTCGCCGCAGCCGCGGCACCGTTCCGTGTGGGCGACGCCCATGCGAAGGGCGGCCGCGAGCGCTATGCCCTGACCCCGCGCACCCGGGCCGATTTCGATTCCTGCCTGCGCGAGACGACCGACCCGGACATCCCGCCGGCGGCACGAGCGGCCCGCGCATACCTCGACGTGGCGTTCTTTCACCCCTTCACCGACGGCAATGCCCGCGCCGCGCTGTTGGCCTTGGTCCACGTGCTGGCCCGGGAGGGCATCGTCCTTCCCGAGGTCGGCCCGCTCCAGACCACCCGCTACGCGGACGACCCGGACGGTGCCGCCGAACTTGCCGCTCTCATCGGAGTGCTCAACCGCCGCCGCCGCTGAGGCGTTCGGCCTCCAGGTCGCCGAACCGCCCACTGGGCGGAGACCCTCATCGGCGGACGGGGGCCCGACTGTCAGGACCCCCCGCCGGCCGGGAGGCCCAAGGAGCGGACGAGGTCGTCCAGTTCCGCGCGGAAGAGCTTGTCCGGGCTGGGGGTCTGGGCGCGCAGGTGCCCGTAGACCTCCAGGGTCACCAGACCGTGCAGCCGGCCCCAGATGCGCATGGCCAGGGCCACGCCGGCCGGGGGCAGGCCGGGGAACGCCGGGCGGACCTTGTCGAGGAGCGGGGCCGCGAAGTCGGACCACTCGAAGTCGCCGCCCGCCGCGAGGGGTTCGGCGTGCGGCCAGGCGGCGGCCGCGAGGGCGGTGAGGCCGAGGCAGACGCGGCGGGCGGCGTCGGGGGCGGCGCCGTCCGGCGGGGCCTGGTAGCCGGGGACGGGGTCGCCGTACACGAGGCGGAAACCCTCGGGGTTGGCCAGGGCCCAGTCCCGGAGGGCGTGCGCCCAGGCCCGGATCCGGGCGGCCGGGTCCGCGGCGGGGGCCGCTTCCCAGGCGGCGTCAACGGCATCGGCCAGCGATGTGTACACATCGCCGATGAGGGTGGTCACCAGGTCGTCGCGCGTGGCGAAGTAGCCGTAGATGGCGTTGGCGGTCATGCCCATCTCGCGCGCGATGGCGCGCAGGGTGATCGCGTCGGGCCCGCCCGAGGCCATCAACTCCAGCGAGACCTTCTTGATTTCGGCCGTCGTCTCGGCCCGCAGCCGCTCGCGGCGCCCCTTGGTGCTTCCCACGGTGCTTCCCACGGCAGCCACTCTACAGAGTCACTTTCCCGAGTGCCGTATCTTGACTTCACACCGTATAGTTTTCGAACGGCGTGCACCAGAGGATCGGTCGCGCCGTTCCACCGACCGGCACGACAGGGGAGAGCCATGCAGATCGGAGTCATCGGGGCCACGGGCGGGATCGGCAGCCGCGTCGTCACCGAAGCCCTCGGACGGGGGCACCACGTCACGGCGTTCAGCCGGGACACCACGGGGATCCAGGAGGACCGGGACAACATCACCTGGAAGGACGTCGACGTCCTCGACGCCGGCAGCATCGCCGCCGTCCTGCCCGGACTGGACGTGCTGATCAGCGGGTTCCAGCCGGGCAACGCCGCCAGGGACTTCACGGACACCGTGCGGCGGTCCATAGCCGACCCCACCGTGTACGCCACCGCCGCGAGGGCGCTGCTGAAGGCGCTGGAGAGCCACCCCCGGACCCGGCTGATCGTGATCGGCGGCGCCGGCAGCCTGGAAGTCGAACCGGGCCTGGTCATGGCGGACTCCGACGAGCACCTGTTCGCCACCCTCGACCCGCTCGGGCTCCCGAGGGAGTACGCGGCCGCCGTGCGCGGCGCCCGGGACGCCCTGGACGTGCTGCGCACCTCCAACCGGCTCTGGACCTACCTCAGCCCGGCCATGGACATCGCGCCCGGCGAGCGCACCGGCCGCTTCCGCATCGGCGGCGACCAGCCGGTCCTCGACGCGGACGGCCGCAGCCGCATCTCCATGGAGGACGCCGCCGTCGCACTCGTCGACGAGGCGGAACTGCCCCGCTTCGTCCAGCGCCGCTTCACGATCGGCTACTGACGCGCCGGCGCGGGGCGTCGTCCTGCGAGAATGCGTTCCGTGAACAAGCGCCCTTCCGACGACCTGCCCGCCGCCTTCGCCCGCCTCGGCGGCACGGAGGACCGGCAGGTCTGGAGCGAGCTGTGGGACGGCCTGTGCCACCAGGGCTCCGTCTACGAGGACAGCTACCCGGCCCTCCCGTTCCTGGCGGCGACGGCCACCGGCCGGGCGCCCGGGGAACCGCGGGACGCCGTCCTGATGGCCGGCCTCATCGCCTCGGCGGCGGACGAGGAGCGCACCGCCCGGTACGGGGAGGAGACCGCCGCCCTCCTTCCGGTGGCGCGGCGCCTGCTCGCCGAGGAGACGCACGACCCGGTGTCCTTCGTGTACCTCCTCCAGTGCGTCCTGGCCTTCGAGGGCGAGCGGGTGTGGAGCGCCGGGCGGCTGGAGGGCCTCTTCGAGGGGGAGTACGAGATCGACTGTCCCTCCTGCGAGTCCGGCCTCTTCATCGCGTTCGGCGAGGACGGCCCCTTCGCCTCGGCGGGCGACTACATGACCGGCGACCCGGCCAGGACCGAGCTGCTGCCCGCCGACCCGGCCGCCCTCGCCCCCCTGCCCGCACGACTGCACCGCACGGCGGCCGGGGCCGGCCACGAGGGGACCGCGCGCGGCCTCACCTACCTCTTCGGCCGCGCGGTCTGCCCGGACTGCGGGACCGGGTTCGAGGTGGCGGAGCAGGTCGAGTCGGGGTACTGACGGGCGGGCGTCGTCAACTGCTGCGCCAGAGGAGCGTGTAGCGCCAGAACAGGCGCCGGCGCAGGCGCACGCCGGGCAGGACGCGGCGGGCCTCGCCGGCGATCTCGGCGAAGCCCATGGACGCCGGCCGGGTGGGGGCGGTCATCGCGACCGGGCGGGGCACCCTCCGGCCCCGGTTCGCGACCCAGGCCATGGCGATGTTCGCCGGGACGGCGGCGGCGCCGAGCAGGTGGTCGCCGGCCGACTCCGGACGGGCGAGGCCCACCACCACCAGGGTCCCGCCGGGCGCCAGGTGGTGGCGCAGCCGGACGAGGGACTCGGCGAAGGGCAGGTGGTGGAGGGCTGCCACGCACGTGATCACCCCGTACGGGCCCGGCGGTATCCCGTCCGGTGCCTCCGCGACGGTGAACGTCACGGCGGCACCCGCCGGGGTGAGCTCCCTCGCCCGTGCGACGATCGCGGCGTCCGCGTCGACACCCAGCACCGAGCCGGCGCGCGTGGCCAGCAGCCGGGCGAGATCGCCGCTGCCCGAGCCGACGTCCAGGGCGCGGTCGAAGCGGCGGGGGAGCTGCCGCATGATCCATCGGTGGTAGTGGGCGTTGTGGTCCCACGGGTGGGCCGCGTGGAACCGGTCGAGGGCCTGGAGGACGCGCTGCGCCGGTGTCGTCATGGGGCGATTCGATCACCTCGGGCGCGGGGCGGGCACCCCGGACGGGAGTACCTCCGGGTGCGGCTCCCGGGGGCGTTGCCCAGAATGACCGTGAAGCGCGGCAGGAGAACGGCCGGAGCGCCGACGAGACGATCGCGGGGCTGGAGATGGCGCAAGCGTCCCGGGCGGCGGGCCGCGGCCCGCGCCGCCGGCTGCTGCCCCCGCTCGTCGCGTGGCTCGTGGCCAACCTCCTCACCTGGGCCGTCGCCGCGGCCTCCGTCGCCGGCGACGGCTCCCGGGTGCGGTACTGGTCCACCGGCGGCCGTACCCGCTGGGACTCCGCCCACTACCTGTCCATCGCCGAGACCGGCTACGAGATGTTCCGCTGCCGGGACCGCTACCCGGACTTCCCCGACGTCGTCTGCGGGAACGTCGCCTGGTTCCCCGGGTACTCCATGGCCGTCCGGGCGCTCTCCGCCACCGGGCTCTCCTACCGGCTGTCCGCCGCCGTCGTCACCGAGGCCGCCCTGCTGGGCATGTTCGCCGTGCTGTGGTGGCTGCTCGGCTCCCGGCTCACCCCGGCCACCGGCCTCACCCTCGCCGTCGCCACCGTGTTCCCGGGCGGCGTCTACTTCCACGCCCTGTTCCCGGTCTCCACCGCCACCCTGGCCCTGCTGGTCTGCGTCGCCGGGGTGCGGCGCGGCTCGTGGGCGGTCGCCGCAGCCGGCGGGTTCGCCTCCGCCGCCTGCCATCCCGTCGGCGCCGTCGCCGCCGGGATGCTGCTCCTGAGCGCCCTCTTCGCCTGGCGCGGCGACACCTGGCCGGTCCGCTGCGCGAAGGCCGCTTCGGCGGCGGCCGTCTCCGGCTGCGGCGTGCTCTGGGCCAAATGGCTGATGTGGCAGGCGACCGGCCGCTGGGACGCGTACGAGACCATCCAGGAGTCCAGCTACGGACAGGGCGGCGTGCACCAGCCGTTCGACGAGATGGCCGCGGCCTACCGCTTCCCGTTCAAGGACTGGTACACGCCCGAGGGACACCTCCCCTGGCTGGTGCGGCACGCGCTCGACGCGCACCGGACGCAGCTCTGGCTCGACACCGCCTTCGTGGTCCTCGTCCTGGCGACGGCCGTCGCCCTGCTCGTCCGCGACCGCCGCCGCGGGCTCGACCCGGGGGAGTGGGCCGCGGCCGTCCTGACGGCGGCGGTGTTCCTCGTGCCGTTCCTCGCCGGCGCGGAGATGTCCTGGTACCGCAACCACGCGCAGATGTTCGTCGGGCTGCTCCTCGTCGCGCGCATGCCGCGATGGGTCCAGGTGCCGCTGCTGGCCTGCTGCGCGGCGCAGTACGCCCTGCTCGGCGCGATGTTCTTCGCCGGAGTGCTGGTGTGACCGGGCTAGCCCTGTTCCCCGTCCGTGTCACGGGCCACGAAGTAGGCGGGGCGGGCCTGCACGGCCGTGTAGATGCGGGCCACGTACTCGCCGAGCATCCCCACGCAGAAGAGCTGGACGGCGCCGAAGAACAGGACCGTCGTGATCAGGGAGGTCCAGCCGGGCAGGGTGTTGCCCGTGGCGTGGGCGACGAGGGTCCAGACCAGGAAGCCGAGGCACACGGCGAGGCTGCCGGCGCCGATCGCGGTGGCCAGGCGCAGGGGCGCCGCCGAGAAGCTGGTGACGCTGTCCAGGGCCAGGAGGACCATCTTGTGCAGGGGGTACTTGGTGGTGCCCGCCACCCGCTCCCCGCGCTGGTAGGTGATCCGGCCGCCGGGGAAGCCCAGCCACGGGATGAGCAGACGGTGGATCTGCCGCTGCTCGGGCAGGGACTTGAGGGTCTCCACCACCTGGCGGGACAGGAGCCGGAAGTCCCCGGCCTGGGCGGGTACGTGGGGGCCCGCCAGCCGGCGCATCAGCCAGTAGTAGCCGGCGGCCGTCCGGCGTTTGAAGCCGCTGTCGGCGGAGCGGTCCGTCCGGACGCCGTACACCACGTCCAGACCGTCCGACCGGGCCAGGTCCAGCATTCGCGGGATGACCTCCGGCGGGTCCTGGAGGTCGGCGTCCATGCTGATCACATAGGCGCCCCGGGCGCGGTGCAGCCCGGCCGTCAGGGCCGCCTGGTGGCCGCTGTTGCGCCGGAGGGTGACCACGCGGAGCTCGGGCCAGACGCTGCGCAGGTCCTCCAGCACCCGGGGGGTCTTGTCGGTCGAGCCGTCGTCGACGGTGAGGACCTCGTACGGCTCCCCGAGCCCCTCCAGCACCGGGCGCAGCCGCGCCGCCAGAGCGGGCAGGGACTCCTCCTCGTTGAAGACGGGAACCACGATCGACAGGAAGACCGGTCCGCCGGGTGGGTCGCACACAGCACTCATGATGCGGGAACCGCCCGGACCGGGCATTCCGAGCCGTCGCGTTCGCCCGAGCCGTCGCGTCCGCCCGGCCCTCGCGGCCGTCAGCCCGCCGGGGAGTCCCCGGCCCGGCCGGTCACCACCAGGTCGCCGTCCGCCGTGCGCCGGGCCAGGACGCCGGTGCGGAAGAACCCGTCCGGGGTGAACCGGCGGGCCTCGTCCCCGGCCGCCCGGTAGCGGCCCCGCGGGGTGTACGGGCCGCGCGCCAGGAGCTCGCCGGGCTCCCCGTCCGGCACGCTCCGGCCGTCGGCGCCGACGAGGAGGATCTCGTCGTCGGGCGAGAGCGGGCGGCCCTGCGTGCCGTACGCCCTCCCGTCCGGATCGGCGGGCCGGGTGAGCACGACCGGCCCCCCGTCCGGCGCGAACACCTGCTGCGGCCGGGCGCCCAGCCCGGACGCCAGCCGCTCGGCGGCCGCCCGGGACAGGGGCGCGCCGCCGGTCTGCACCAGACGCAGACTGCTCACGTCGGCCCGGACCGAGGGCAGCGCGTCGAGCCAGGCGGCGGCTGCCGCGGGCGGCAGCGACGTGGCGGTGACCCGCTCCCGTTCCACGAGCGGCAGGCATGCCGCGGGATCCGTTCCGTCGGCCAGGACCACCGTCCCGCCGGCGGTGAGCGTGCCGATGATGCCGGGGCAGCCGAGGGCGAAGACGGACGCGGCGGGCAGTGCCGCCAGGTACACGTCCTCCTCGGTCAGCGACACCAGCTCGGCGGCGGCCCGCGCCTGGTAGGCGAAGTCGTTGTGGGTGCGCGGCACGAGCACCGGCCCACCGCAGGCTCCGTCCGCGTCGCCCACCAGCAGGAACGCCACCTGACCGGCGTCCGGCAGGAGCGCCGGCTCGGGCGCGGCGTCGATGGAACCCAGCGGCGCGTACTGGCAGTTCGACGGGTCGGTCGTCATACCGCCGTACGGGGACTCGGTGCCCGGCGGCTCATAGGTGAACACCCGCCGCAGGAAGGGCCAGCGGGCGGCGATGTCCGCGGCCAGCGCCGTGTGGTCGAAGCCCCGGTACTCCGCCGGGCCGACATAGCCGACGGCCTGGGTGACCCGTACCAGCTCGGGCACCTCGGGGTACGGGAGCGGGCAGAGGACGGGGACCACACCGGCCCGCATCAGCGCGAACGTGCTGACGACGAACTCCGGCACGTTCGGCAGCTGGACGACGACCCGCATCCCGGGCCGCAGCCCGCGCAGCCGGAAACCGGCGGCCATGCGGTCCACGCGCCGGTTCAGGTTCGCGTACGTGAGGCGGGTCCCGCCGTGCACGAGCGCGGTCCGCGGCCCGTACTGCAGGGCCCACCCGCGCAGCAGGTTGTCCAGGGTGCTGCCGCCCCAGTGGCCCGCAGCCCAGTAGCGGTCGACGAACTCCCGCGGCCACGGGGTGCAGCCTTCGAGCATGGATGCCATCGGATTCCTTCCGTGCCGGCTCCCGGACCGGAAGCCGCGCGGGTCGTGTCGCGCGGTGACGGCCCTGACCTCGGCAATTCCAGTCCGTCCACACCTCCTTGCGCAATGCGCCGTCCCGACCATCGGGGCGGGGCCCGGTCAGCGGAAGATCCAAAACGGCCCGGGGCGGGGGGGAGGAGGGGGGGGGGGGGGGGGGCCCCCCTCCTCCCTCCCCCCCCCCCTCCCCTGGTTTAGCGACCCACACCCCCCGGGGGGCCGCGCTACCCCCACCCCCCCCCCCCCCCCCCCCCCCCCCCCCCCCCCCCCCCCCCCCCCCCCCACCCCAAACCACCCCCCCCCCCCCCCCCCCCCCCCCCCCCCCCCCCCCCCCCCCGGCCCGTGACGCCGCGGTCAGGCGTCCGCCACCGCGTGCATCGGGCTGAGCGACGCGGCCCGGCGGGCGGGCAGCGCGGCCGCCGCCACGCCCACGGCGAGGGAGAGGAGGACGACCAGGGCGAGGGTGCCCCAGGGGAGGGAGAAGGAGTACTGCGGAATGGCCCCGTTGGCCAGGCCGCTGACCTTCCAGGCCCCGAACAGGCCGCCCGCGAGCCCGAGCAGGGTGCCGTACGCGGCGACCGTCAGGGATTCCAGGCGGATCATCGCACGGACGCCGGCGCGGTCCATGCCGATGGCGCGCAGGACGCCGATCTCGCGGGTGCGCTCGGCGACCGACATGGCCAGCGTGTTGACCATCCCGAGCGCGGAGATGACCACGCCGATGGCGAGCAGCCCGAACACCAGGGTGATCAGGTCGCCGGCGACGCCGGCCTGTTCCCGCACCAGCTGCGCACGGCTCTGGACCTTCAGCAGCGGGCTGCCGTCGACGGCCGCGCGCAGCCGCCCGCCGAGGTCCCCGGAGCCGGCCACGAGCACCCGCTGGACGGAGTCGCGCAGGTAGCCGTGCTGCTGGACGTCGGCGCGGTCGGCGAGCACGTCCTGCGCGGTGGGGTTGTCCTGGTAGACGCCGACGACGGTGTAGGGCCGGTCGCGGTCCTCCCCGGTACCGGGGCCGATGGCCGCCCGGACCTGGTCGCCGGTGCCGATCCGGTTGTCGCGGGCGAAGGAGGACGAGACCGCGATCCGGCCCGGCCCGAGGTCCTTGGCGGAGCCGCTGGTGAAGCGGAGCCTCATGACGGCCGCCACGCTCTTCGGGTCGACGCCCGAGACCTGCCCGGCCTTGACCCCGACGGAGATGCTGGAGTCCGCGACGGCGGAGGCGGTCGACACCCCGGGGACGGCGGCGATCCGCCGGACGGCGGCCGCGTCGACGGCGGTGGTGGTGTCGCGGGTGCCGATGACGTAGTCGGCGCTCAGGCCGGCCGCCGCCTGGGAGTCCAGGGCCCGGCTGGAGGAGTGCTCGATGACGGCGAGCCCGGTCACCAGCGCCGTGCTGATCATCAGGGCGACGGCGGTGGCCGCGGTACGCCGCGGGTCGCGCAGGGCGTTGTCCCTGGCGAGGCCGCCCGCCACGCCGAACCGGCCGGTGGCCCGGCCGATGAGCCGGACCACCGGGCCCGCCAGCAGCGGCGCCAGCAGGATCAGCCCGGTGACGAGGATCCCGCAGCCGGACATCGCGGTCCGCAGGTTCTCGTCCGAGGCGTCCTTCGCCCCGCCCAGGGAGAGCAGCAGACCGGCACCCAGCAGGACCACGGCCGCGCCGGCCGCGCCCCGGATCCGGGACAGCGTCGCGGAGGGCGGCTGCTCGGCGGTGCGCATCGCCTCGACGGGGGCGATCCGGGCGGCCCGGCGGGACGGCAGCCAGGCGGCCAGGACCGTGACGCCGACGCCCACGGCGAGCGAGGCGGCGACGGGAGCGGGGCCGATCACCAACGGGCCGCTGGGCAGCAGGTCTTCCCCGGCGCCGAGCAGGCCGGGCAGCGCGGCGGCGACGCCGAGGCCCAGGCCGAACCCGATCACGGAGGCGGCCAGCCCCACCAGTGCCGCTTCCGCGAGCACGGAGCGGACCACCTGGCGGCGGGTGGCGCCGATCGCGCGGAGCAGGGCGATCTCCCGGGTCCGCCGGGTGACGAGCATGGTGAAGGTGTTGATGATGAGGAACGAGCCGATGAAGAGCGACACCACGGCGAAGAGCAGGGGCAGCCGGGAGTAGCTGCGGGTCTTGGCGGAGATGAAGACGGACTGCTGGTCGGCCTTGGCGGTCGCGGTGGTGGCCTCCGCCCGGTCGGCGGGCAGCAGCGCGCCGACCCGCCGGGCGAGGTCGAACTGGTCGGTGCCGGGCGCGGCGGAAAGGTCGATCCCGGTGTAGCGGCCGGGTGCGGCGAACAGCTTCTGGGCGGTGGCCTTGTCGAACACCGCGAGGGTGCCGCCCGACGTGACCCGGGTGTCGCGGGTGGAGACGATGCCGACCAGCCGCAGCCTCAGCACGGGGCCGTCGACGGCCAGGACGACGGTGTCGCCGAGGGCGTACCCGCCGGCCTCGGCGGTGCCCCGGTCCAGGGCCACTTCACCGCCGTCGCGCGGGGCGCGGCCGGCCGTCAGCGGATAACGGGAGTCCTTGCCGTCGGGTCCGGGTACGTAACCGGCGGCGAGCTTGCCCATAGCGTTGCCGGCCCGCATCGGCGAGCCGTCCTTGGCAGCCAGCGTCACCGACCCGTCGACCGCCGGACGGGCCGAGGCGACCCCGGGCACGGCGGCCAGCCTGGCCGTGAGGGCGTCGTCGAGGACGCTCGCGCGTTCACCGGCGGGGGCGCCGACCGGGTACTTGGGGTCGACCGTGACCGCGATGCCGGCGTAGTCGCGCGCCATGGAGGCGCGGTAGGCGGCGCTGGTGGAGTCGGCGAAGACGAGCGACCCGGAGATGAACGCGACCCCGAGACAGACCGCGAGGACGGTCATGATCAGGCGCGCCTTGTGGGCGAGGACGTTGCGCAGTGCTGTTCGCAGCATGAAGGGGCTTTCGGGAGGCTTGGAAGGATCGGCGGGACGCCGGGAAGGGGAAGCCGGGAAGGGGAAGCCGGGAAGGGGAGGCCGGGAAGGGAAGGCCGGGACGGAGAGGCCGGGACGGGGAGGACGGCGGAGGAACGCCGTCAGCTGGTGCGGCCCTGGGCCTCGAAGGCGAGCATCCGGTCCAGCACGGCGCCGGAGGTCGGCTCCCGCAGCTCGTCCACCAGGCGGCCGTCGGCGAGGAACACCACCCGGTCGGCATGGGCGGCGGCGACCGGGTCGTGGGTGACCATGACCACCGTCTGGCCCAGCTCCCGGACCGAGTCGCGCAGGAAGCCGAGCACCTCCGCCCCGGCACGCGAGTCGAGGTTGCCGGTCGGCTCGTCGGCGAAGACGATCTCCGGACGCGAGACCAGCGCCCGGGCCACGGCCACGCGCTGCTGCTGGCCGCCGGACAGCTCGGCCGGCCGGTGCGCGAGCCGGCCGGCCAGCCCGACGGTCGCGACGACGGTGTCCGTCCACGCCGCGTCGGGCCGCCGCCCGGCGAGCCTCAGCGGCAGGGTGATGTTCTCCAGAGCCGTGAGGGTGGGCAGCAGGTTGAAGCCCTGGAAGACGAAGCCGACCTTCTCCCGCCGCAGCCGCGTCAGCTGCCGGTCGTTCAGCCCGGACAGCTCCACCCCGCCGATCCGGGCCGAACCGGAGGTCACCGGGTCCAGGCCGGCCATGCAGTGCATCAGCGTGGACTTGCCCGAGCCGGACGGCCCCATCACCGCCGTGAAGCGGCCCCGCGCGAACTCCACCGACACCGAGTCCAGCGCGGTGACCCGCGTCCCGCCCTTCCCGTACGTCTTGGTCAGCGCCGTCGCGCTCGCCGCCGGCTCGACGGGGGCCGGGGGCGAGGAGGGCGCGGGGGAAGAGGGAAACGCGTGCGACATGGATGCTCCGCCTGAAGTACGACGGCCCGCGCGATACGCCGCGAGCCGGGGGGACTCATCCATCCTCACCGCGCTGACCTGCACGGACATCGGCCTCAAGGCGCGACTTGGCCTCTGCCGAAAGGGCCGCCCGGACCGGCTCCCCTCTGCCGGAGGACAGAGGCGGCCGCCGCCCCGCTCCGCCCCGGGACAGAGGAGGGGCTCAGGACGGGCTCAGGAGGCCAGTCCGGTCCGGTGCGCCAGCAGCGCCGCCTGGACCCGGCTCGTCGAACCGGTCTTGTCCAGGATCGCCCCCACATGGGTCTTCACCGTGCCGGTCCCGATCCCGAGCCGCGCCGCGATCTCCTGGTTCGACAGCCCCTCGCCGAGCGCCGCGAGGACGTCCCGCTCACGGCCCGTCAGCCGGGCGATCCGCTCGTCCGCGGCCGCGCCGCCCGCCCCGGCCGGCTCCCGGGCGCCCAGCATCCGGGAGATCACCGCCCCGGTGACCCCCGGGGAGAGCACGGCGTCGCCCGCCGCGGCGGCCCGTACCGCGCTGATCAGCTCCTGCGGGCCCTCGTCCTTCAGCAGGAACCCGGCGGCGCCCTCCCGCAGCGCCCGCACGACGTTGTCGTCGTCGCCGAACGTCGTCAGCATCACCACCCGCGGCGCCGGATCGAGCGCGAGCAGCGGCGCGATGGCCGCCAGTCCGTCGCACACCGGCATGCGGATGTCGACCAGCGCCACGTCCGGGTGGTGGACGGCGGCCAGTTCGACGGCCTGCCGGCCGTCCGCCGCCTCGGCGACGACCTCGATGCCGTCGGCGTGCCGCAGGATCAGGCGCACCCCGTGCCTGATCATCGTCTCGTCGTCGGCGAGCAGGACACGGATCGGCCCGTCGGGCTCGGTCAAGGGGTCTCCCAGGGTGAGGCGTCCCGCACCGACGGGACGGTGAAACGGTCGATGGCGATCAGACGCTGTCCGGCGTCGAAGCAGTAGCGGGCCACCAGCAGGCCGCCCGGACGGATCTCGGTGGCGCCGTTGAACGGGTACGCGCAGCCGGCCGTGCCGGCCGGGCGCGGCGGCTCGTGCCCCGTGGCGGCGGCCCGCACCGCCTTGTTGTCGATGACGCCGAGCCCCGTCACCTCGGCGTACGTCATCCCGACCCGCGGCAGCGGACGCGGCCCGGAGTCCGGCCGGGGCGCGCTGCCGTAGACGAAGGCGGTCGCCAGGGCCATCAGCACGCACAGCGCCCCCAGCCCCAGGGCGAGCGTCAGCGCGTTCGCGGCCCCTCCCTCGGCGCCGCCGCCCTCCGCGCCGGAAGCGGCGCCGGCCCCCCGCGGCCCGGCGGTGTGCGGGACCACGGCGTCGCCGGGCTCCGCCGGCAGGACCGCGTCCACCAGGAACCCGCCGGACGGCAGCGGGTCGGCGTCGAAGGACCCGCCGAGCAGCTCCACGCGCTCCCGGAGCCCCGTCAGGCCGCGCCCGGTGCCCAGGCCTCCGGCCGGGACGGGCGGCCCGGGCGGCGCGCCGTTGCGCACGGTGATCCATACCGCCGCCCCCTCGTGCGTCACGCCGACGGTGACGTGGGCCGAGGGGGCGTACCGGTGGACGTTGGTCAGGGCCTCGCGCACCACCCGGTGCGCCGCCCTGCGCACCGACGCCGGGCGGCCGTCCAGGTCCGGTCCCGTCCAGTCGAGCCGTACGGCCACCCCGCCGTCGCGGGACTCCGCCACCAGCGCCTCGATGTCGGCGCGGGTGCCCGTCGCGTCCGTGAGGACGCCGGGACCGGCGTCCCGGCCCAGCGGACCGAGCACGCCGAGGACCTGCCGCAGCTCGCTCATCGCGTCGCGGGTGGTCCGGCGTACCAGGACGGCCTCCTCGCGCAGCTCCGGCGCGGACCGGCCGAGGGCCAGCTCCAGCCCGCCCGCGTGCAGCGAGATCAGGCTGAGCCGGTGGCCGAGCAGGTCGTGCATCTCGGCGGCGATCCGGGAGCGCTCGTGGGTGCGGGCCTCGCTGTCGGCCGCCAGCCGGGCCCGCTCCGCCGCGTCCCCGCGCTCGCGCAGGGCCCGCACCAGACGCCGCTGCTGCCCCTGCGCCGTACCCACCAGACCCGGGACGATCACCGCCGTCGGGGCCAGGGCCAGGCCGAGCGCCAGACCGTACGGGACGCGCCCCGGACCCACCACGGGCGCGGCCGCCGTCGCGGTCGCCACCAGCAGGACCGCCGCCGCGGCCAGCAGCCGGGCCCGCCGCCGTACCCGGACCGTCCGCCGCGCCAGACCGTACGCGGCGACCGCCGCGAGCGGCCCGGCGCCGCTCGCCAGCCCGGTCAGCACGGCCAGCGCGAGCAGGACCGGCCCGGGGAACCGGCCGCGCAGCGGGAAGAGCAGGGCCCCGGCGGCGATCACCAGCAGCTGGAACGACGGGTGCGGCGCGAGCCCGGCCCAGGCGAGGGCCGCGAACACGCACAGGCCCAGCAGGGTCACCCCGGCGGTGCCGGCCGCCGTGCGCACCCACCCGGAAGGGAGGGCCGCGCGCGGCGGGCCGGGGGCAGGACGGGGGATCAGGGGAGTGCGTACCACGCTGACCAGTATTGACGCGGGCGGCGGCCCCGGCATGAGCCTCGCGGTGGATCCGCCCCTCTGCCGAAGGACAGAGACGGCGGGGACCGGGTCAGGCGATCCGGCGGGCCCCCGCCGACGGCACGGCCTCCAGTACCGCCGGGCGGACGAACCCGGCCGCCGCGAAGGCGTCCGACACGGCCCGGCCCACGGACCCCGCCCGCCCGGCCGGCACCAGGGCGATCACGGAGCCGCCGAACCCGCCGCCGGTCATCCGGGCCCCCAGCGCACCCGCGCCGACGGCGGCGTCCACCGCGAGGTCGGTCTCGGGGCAGGAGACCCGGTAGTCGTCCCGGAGGGAGGCGTGCCCGGCGGTCAGCAGCGGCCCCAGGGCCTCCGGGTCACCGGCCGTCAGGTGCTCCACGGCCCGGCCGACCCGCGCGTTCTCGGTGACCACGTGCCGCACCAGCGGGACGAGTTCCCCGGGGAGTTCCGCCAGTGCCCCCGCCAGCCCCCGCTCGTCGAGGTCCCGCAGGGCGGGCAGTCCCAGCAGCCGCGCCGCCCGCTCGCACCCCGCCCGCAGGGCGGCGTACGCCCCGTCGGCGAGGTCGTGCTTGACCCGGGTGTCCAGCACCAGCAGCTTCAGCCCGTGCCCGGTGAGGTCGAAGGGCACCTGCCGGACCGACGGCCCCCGGCTGTCCAGGTGCAGGGCGCTGCCCTCGGCGCAGCACAGCGAGGCCATCTGGTCCATGACCCCGCACGGCACACCGGCGAAGGCGTTCTCCGCGTACTGCGCCACCCGCGCCAGCTCCGGCCGCTCCAGCCGCAGCCCGTACAGCTCGTCGTAGGCGACGGCCACCGCGCACTCCAGGGCCGCGGACGAGGACAGCCCGGCACCCGCGGGCACCGTGCTGTCCACGTGCAGGTCGGCCCCGCCGACGGGCAGGCCCCGCTCGCGCAGCGCCCAGACCACCCCGGCGGGATACCGGGCCCAGCCGCCGGTCGCGCCGGGGGTGAGGCCGGCCACCGCGAACTCGGCGACCCGGCCGTCGCCCTGGGCGCTGTGCACCCGCAGCAGGCCGTCACCGCGCCGGCGGGCGGCGAGCAGGGTGGTCCGCGGCAGGGCCATGGGCAGGGCGAAGCCGTCGTTGTAGTCGGTGTGCTCGCCGATCAGGTTGACCCGGCCCGGGGCGGCCCACACCCCCTCCGGCGGGCGGCCGTGGATCCGCTCGAACTCCTCGCGCACCCGCGCCGTCACCGTGCCTCCCGCCGTCACCGTGCCTCCCGCAGTCGCCGGGCCGCCGTCTCCGGAGCCACGTCGTTCATGAACGCGTCCATGCCGGACTCCGTCCCGGCCAGGTACTTCAGCTTGTCGGCGGCCCGCCGGACGGTGAACAGCTCCAGGTGCAGGGCGAGTTCACCGCCGCCGGCCGGCGGGGCCTGGTGCCAGGCCGAGACGTACGGGGTGGGCTCGGCCAGCCCGAAGAGCCGGTCGAAGCGCCGCAGCAGGTCCAGGTACAGCCCGGGGAACTCGGCCCGCTCCGCCTCGTCGAGGCAGGTCAGGTCGGGCACCCTGCGGTGCGGGTACAGGTGGACCTCGTACGGCCAGCGGGCGGCGTACGGCACGAACGCCGTCCAGTGCTCCCCGGCGAGCACCACCCGCTCCGTGGCCGCGCGGGCCTCGGCGAGCAGGTCCTCGAAGAGGTTCCGTCCGGTGGCGGCCCGGTGGGCGGCCGCCGCGGCGAGGTGCTTGACGGTGCGCGGGGTGGGCGTGGTGAAGGCGTAGATCTGGCCGTGCGGGTGGGGGAGGGTGACACCGATCTCGGCACCCCGGTTCTCGAAGCAGTACACCTGGCGGGTGCCGGGGCGGGCCGACAGTTCGGCGGTCCGGTCGGTCCAGGCGTCCAGCACCAGCCGGGCCCGCGCGGGGGTGAGGCCGGCGAAGCCCGAGTCGTGCTCCGGGGTGAAGCACACCACCTCGCACCGGCCGGCCGCGCCGGACAGGGAGGGGAAACGGTTCTCGAACACGGCCACCTCGTAGTCGGCGGCCGGGATCTCGCTCGCCCGTCCCTCCCGGGACGGGCACAGCGGGCAGGCGTCGGCGGCCGGCCGGTAGGTCCGGGACTGCCGGTGGGCGGCGATGGCGACCCAGTCCCCGGTGGCCGGGTCCCGGCGCAGCTCGGGGGCGCTCACGACCGGGTCGAGCGGCCGGAGGTCCTTGGCGCCGCGGTCCCGGCCGGGTGCGCTGTCGTAGTAGATGAGCTCGCGGCCGTCCGCGAGTTCGGTGACGGTCCTGTGCACGTGCACGTCCTCGCCTCGGTGGGCCGTGGTTCGCGGGGCGGTCGGCGGCCGGCCACCGCGGAGGACGGCCGGGGAGCGCGGCCCCTCCCCGGACGGGGCCGGCGTGGACCCGATGATACGGCCGTCCGTGGATCACCCGTGCGGCATCGGCCGTACCGACCCGCACGTCCGGGGCCGAGGTGTCCCCGGCGCCGGGCGGTCACGTCTTGAGGGGGGACCGCCGCGGCCACGCGTCCGGCGGCCTCGGCCGGGCCGGCGCGGGGGATTGCCGGACGGCTCCACCCACGGGTGACCGTGGCGGTCGGCGGTCGGCGGTCGGCGGTCGGCGGTCGGCGGTCGGCGGCCGTGGGCGCCGTGACACCGGCGGCGCCGGTGACGCGCGGCCGGGCGCGAGCCGGCCGGCTACCCGCCGTCGGCCGAGAAGTGCTGGTAGTCCGGGCTCGACCACCACGCGCCGCCCCAGTGCCAGCCGACGCGGCGGAACGCCCTGGCCAGGACACCGTCCTCGGTGATCATTCCGGGTCTGGCCGGGTCCCGCCGCAGGTGGGCCCGGCCCGCCGGCGGGTGCACCGTCCCGTGCCGGTCGACGTACGGGTTCTCGACCGGGTTGACGTCCACGGCCAGCCCCCACGCGTGCCGCGACAGCCTCCCGGAGTCCCCGGTCACCGGCCGGCAGTTGAAGGCCGAGGTGTTGTCGTCGGCCATCGCCGCGAGGTCGTCGCCGCCGTAGTCGGCCGCCACGCGCATCCGCCGGATCGGGAAGCGGGCCTCCAGGGCCCGGCCGAAGACGTACAGCAGCGGCTCGACCGCGTCCTGGTGGACGACCATCTCGCCCCGGTGGACCTTCCCGTCGAAGCCCCAGTGGTTCATCCGGACCAGCCGCAGCCGCTCCGCCGGCACCGGACACCCGGCCCGCAGGCTCGCCCCCAGCTTCCGCGCCGGCACCTCCGACACCTCCGCCACGAGCGCCGCCGCGACGGCCGGCACCGGCACACCGGACCGCTCCCGCACGGAGGGCGCGCAACCGGGCGCCGCGCTCGCGCACAGCACGGCGACCGCGGTCAGGGAGGCGGACACGGGGCGCGGGGGGCGCACCCCGCCCACGCTACGGTTCGAGGTCCCCGAAGGCGTCCAGGGGTACTCCGTTCGAGGAGCCCTGGAGGGCCTGCTCCGACCAGATGACCTTGCCGTCCGGGGTGTACCGGGTGCCCCAGTGCTCGCTGAGCTGCGCCACCAGGAACAGCCCGCGCCCGCCCTCGTCCGTGGTGGCCGCGTACCGCAGGTGCGGAGCGGTGCTGCTGCCGTCCCACACCTCGCAGGTCAGCGCGTGGTCGTGGAGCAGCCGGACCCGCACCGGGGGCACGCCGTGCCGCAGGGCGTTGGTGATCAGCTCGCTGAGGATGAGCTCCGTGGTGAAGGCGAGCTCCTCCATCCCCCACTCCTCCAGCTTGGCGGACGCCAGGTTCCGCACGACGCCGACCCCGCTGGCCCTCGGCGGCACGTCCCACTGCGCGACCCGGTCGGGCCCGAGGGTCCGGGTCCGGGCGATGAGCAGGGCCACGTCGTCGGTCGGCCGGGCCGGCAGCATGGCGTCGAGGACCGCGAGACAGCTCTCCTGCGGATCGCGGTCCGGGTGGCTCAGCGCCTCCCGCAGCAGTTCCAGCCCCTCCTCGATGTCCCGGGTCCGCTGCTCCACCAGCCCGTCCGTGTACAGCACCAGCTGGCTGCCCTCCGCCAGCCGCAGCTCGGTCGTCTCGAACGGCATGCCGCCCAGCCCGAGCGGCGGCCCGGCCGGCAGGTCGACGATCTCCGTGCTGCCGTCCGGGGCGACCACCAGCGGCGGCAGGTGCCCGGCCCGGGACAGGGTGCAGGCCCGGGACACCGGGTCGTACACGGCGTACAGGCAGGTCGCGCCGAGCATGCCGCCCGCCCCGTCGGTGTCGTCCTCGTCGATGCGCTGCACGAGGTCGTCGAGCCGGGCCAGGAGCTCGTCCGGCGGCAGGTCGAGGGAGGTGAAGTTGTGCACCGCCGTACGCAGCCGCCCCATCGTGGCCGCGGCGTGCAGCCCGTGCCCGACGACGTCCCCGACGACCAGGGCGACCCGGCCGCCCGGCAGCGGGATCACGTCGAACCAGTCCCCGCCCACCCCGGACTGCGCGGGCAGGTAGCAGTGCGCCGCGTCCACGGCGCTCTGCTCGGGCAGGCCGCGGGGCAGCAGGCTGCGCTGGAGGGTGACCGCCAGGGTGTGCTCACGGGTGTAGCGGCGGGCGTTGTCCATGGCCACGGCGGCCCGGGCGACGAGTTCCTCGGCCAGCGACACGTCGTCCTCGTCGAAGGGCTCGGGCTTGCGGGCCCGCCAGAAGTTGACCACCCCGAGGACCACGCCCCTGGCCTTGAGCGGCGCCGCGATCAGGGAGTGGATCCCGTACTCGATGATGGCCCTGGCCCGGCGGGGGTCCTGCACGCGCCACCCCGGCGCGTCGGCCAGGTCGGGCACCAGCTCCGTCTTGCCCGTGTCGTAGCCGCGCGCCTGCGGGGTGGTGGGCTTGAACTCGATCACCCGCCCGAGCGGGTACAGCGGGTGGTCCCGGCGGATGCCGCTGACCGCGGTGCGCCGCATGTCGGAGCCCGGTCCGGGCTCCTCGCCGTCGAGCACCGGGCCGGCCAGGTCGACGGTGACGTAGTCGGCGAACCGGGGCACGGCGACGTCGGCGAGCTCCTGGGCGGTCCGCTCCACGTCCAGGGTGGTCCCGATGTCGCCGGTGGCGTCGTACAGCAGCCGCAGCCGCTTGCGGGCCGCCTCGGCGCGGCCGGTGAGGACCTGCATGTCGGTGGAGTCGCGGATGGTGGCGGCCGCGCCCTCCGGCCGGCCGCGCGGATGGGTGGGCCGCTGGTTGACGACGAGCAGCCGGTCCCCGGTCTCCAGCACCTCGTCCGTGGCCACCCGGCCCGACAGCAGCAGGTCGGCCATCCGGCTGTCCAGGCCCGGCACCTCGTCGATGCGGCGGCCCTCGGCCTCCTCGGGCAGCCCGAGTAGCCGCTTGGCCTCGTCGTTGGCCAGGACCAGCCGCCCGTCCCCGTCCGTGATCACCACCCCCTCGCGGACGGAATGGAGCACCGCGTCGTGGTGCTCGTACATCCGGGTCATCTCCTGGGGCCCCAGCCCGTGCGTCTGCCGGCGCAGGCGGCGGCTGGTCAGGGCGGTGCCGGCGGTGGCCAGGGCCAGGCCGGTGGCCATGGCCAGCAGGATCACCGGGAGCTGGCGGTCGAAGGCGCCGCTGACGTTCTCCACGGTCAGGCCCGCGGACACCAGCGCGACGACCCGGCCGTCCGGCGCGGTGACGGGCACCACCGCCTGGATCTCCTTGCCGAGGGGCCCCTGCACGCTCTCGGTGTGGACCCGGCCGGCGAGGGAGGGCTCGATGTTCCCCACGAAGCGCTTGCCGATGCGGTCCGGCTGGGGATGGCTGTAGCGGATCCCGTTGGTGTCCATGACGACGATGAAGTCGACCCCGGCGGCCTTGCGGGTGACCTCGGCCAGGGGCTGCAGGGTGGCGGACGGATCCGGTGTCCGCAGCGACTCCTGGAGGTCGGGGGAGTGCGCGAAGGTCTCCGCGACGGCGATCGACCGGTTGCGCGCCTCACGGTCGACGTCGTGGCGGGACTGCAGGAGCAGCGCCAGGAGGGCACCGGCGGCGAGCAACACCACGATCGCCACCTGAAGGACGAACACCTGTCCGGCGACGCTCTTGAATCCCTTGCTCAGGGGTGACCGCACCGAATTGCCCGGTACGGCTGGCGAGGAAGGGTCACGTCCCCAGTTGTAGCACCTGGGGGCCCTCCGGCGCCCGGCGGAGCGCGCCGCGCGCGCCGCCGGTCACCTCGGGTGAGGGCTCTTTCCCCCTACCGGCCCTGTGCGGCGGCGGCCTGGGCGGCCGCCTGGGCGGCCGTCGAGGGGACGCCCGCCGTCGTGGTGCCCGGCGTGGGGGCGCTGCCGGGTGCCGTGCCGGGCGCGGTCTCCGGCTCGCAGGTGACCTCGTCGCGCGGGGTGTAGTGCGTCTTGTACTCCTCGCGCTTGACCTCCTGGCCGTTCTTGACGAACACCCGGCCGACGGTCACGTCGAAGCCCTCCAGGGGCGTCTGCACCTCGCACTTCGGCCCGGCGGCGTTGATCTTGGCGGGCGGTACGACGTTGGTGCGGGGGCCCTTGGTCGCGCGGACCTCGTCGTACTTCTTCGTGCCCAGCAGGGTGATCGTCAGCGAGGTGTCCGTCGAGGTGGCCTTCACGTACACCGGGTGCCCGGAGTCGTTGAGCCAGCGCAGGTCGAGGCTGCCCCAGGCGACGGTGGCCTCCCGGCCCTCGGGGTAGCGCTCGATGTAGAAGGAGTGCGCGCCGTGCTCGACGGGCTTGAGGCCGGCGAAGAACATGGCGTTGTACATCGTGGTGGCGACCGCGGAGACGCCGCCGCCGGGAGACTTCACGTACCGGCCGTCGTTGATCATGATCCCGTCGACGAAGCCGTTCTCCTCGGTGCGCTCGCCGACCGTCCGGTTGAAGCTCCACTGCTCGCCGGGCATCACCACGGAACCGTTGATCAGCTCCACGGCGCGCCCGATGTTCGTCGTCCGGTACGGGGCCGCCGGGAACTCCACGGTGAAGGAGGACATCTTCTCCTTGATGCCGAGGCTCCGCACCCCGGCATCGGTGAGCTCCGGCTCGACGGCCGTGGTGGCCACCTCGGCGCTCCGGCCGGCGCCCGAGCGGGTCAGCGCGGGCAGCACGGCCCGGCCGAGGGCCTCCCCGGTGACCTCCTGCCCCGCGCGGCTGCTCTGCGCGAGCACCACGCGTCCGGCCGCGTCCACGTCGAGCGCGGCGTCGCGCGGCTGTCCGGCGGCCTCGGCGACGGGGCCGGCCACCGCGGGGTCGGCGAGCAGGGCGTCGGAGTCCAGGGCGGGCACCAGGCGGCCGCCCGCGTCGGGGTTCATCTCCAGGTGCTCGCCCAGGACCGCGGGGCTGACGGGTATCCGCGTGCCGGCGACGCTGAGGGTGACCGGACCGGACACGGCGGGCGTGGCGAACTCGCGCAGGGCCCGCCCGGTCTCGTCCGCGCCCACGAGCGGTTCGGTGCGGGTGACGGGCAGGGCGACGGGGGTGCCGGCCGGGCGGAGGTAGGCGTCCCGGAGGGTGCCGAGGGCCTGGTCCCGGACCACGGTGACGCCGGTCCGCGCGGGGACGACCTGGGGCTTGCCGGCTTCGAAGGCGATGGACCCGTCGCGGACCGCCTGGGCGGTGCCCGCCACGAGCCGGTCGACGCCCGCGCGGGCCGCCTGCTCGTCGGTGCGGATCACGGGATCCAGGTCCGGGTCGCCGGAGGCGAAGAGCCTGCCGATCACCTCGACCGGCCCGTAGCCCGCACGGGAGGCGCGCTCGGCGGTCGCGGCGGCGTCCAGGGACAGGCCGACGGATGCCGGGGCGACCTGCTCGACGCGGTCCCCGACGGCCGCCGGGATCGGGGCGCCGGCCCGCGGACCGAGCTCCCGGACCAGCGTGCTCTGCGCCGCCGCACGGCTCATGCCGCCGATCTCGACGCCCCGGACCCGGGTGCCGTCGGCGACGTCGGCGCCCATGGCGAGCCCGGCGGCGTAGAGGCCGCCGAAGCCCAGCACGAGGGCCCCTCCCGCCACCGGCAGCGCGATCCGCCAGTTCTTCCCCGTCCAGCTGCCCGCAGGTCGCACGGTTCTCCCTAGTGGCGCCGACCGGCCGCGACGGCTCTCGGGCCGTGGCAGGGGGGCGCGTAGACGACAGTTCCGGTCAACCATCATGAACCCGGAAGAGCGCCATTCGGGTGAGAAGGTAACCGTTCTCACAAAACGGGCAAAGGCCTCGCGGCGGTACGGGAGCGGCGCGCCCGCAGGGCCCACAGGACGAGCCCGCCCGCCGCCGCGCCCACGGCGTACCAGAGCAGATCGGGCGCGTTGAAGGTGGACCCGAGCACCAGCCGGGCCACCGTGCTGCGCCGGGAGAGCTCCGCCGGCACCGCACTGAGCTGGAGGAACTCCACCGCCCAGCTGACGGCCAGCGCGGCGGCCGCGGCCCGCGGCGCCGCCAGCTGGGGCGCCACCAGTACGACCAGGGCCAGCACCAGCACGGTGTACAGCGCGTCCCCGCCGTACTTCGCCACGCTCCCGCCGGCCACCGCCCGCAGACCCAGCCCCGCCGCGACCACCACCACCGCGGCACCCGCCGCGGCCAGGCGAGCCCGGATCAGCACAGCTCCCCGCCCGCGTCGGCGAACAGCTCCGCGGGCGTCCCGTCCAGGACGAACCCGTTGTCGAAGCGGACCCGTACCGTCACGCCGGGCCCCAGCTCCTGGTGCGCGGTCCACTCCGGCTCCAGGTCCGCGAGCTGCTCCTCCAGCTGCCGCCTGCTGCCCTCCGGCATGGCGTGCCCGAAGGAATCGAAGAGCGACTTGAGGCGCGCGTACTCGCGCACGCCGTGGCTCTCCCGCCGCTCGACCTGGTCCACCCGCTCGACCGTTCCCGCCGTCCCCGCCGCCAGAGCGAGGAACCCGGCCACGGGCACGGGCGGGGCCCCGGAGCCGTCCGCCGCGGCCAGCGCACCGCCGAGCCCGATGTCGGCCGCCAGCGTCACCCGCCGGCCTTCCTGCAGCGTCATGGATCCGTCATCCCCCCGGTCGGTGCGCCCCGGTCCGGGCCGGCGCGCGGCGCTGCCATTATCCGACGCCGCCCGGGCCGGCAGAGGCCCGGGCCCTGCCCTGCCCGGCACCGGCCCGGGTCCGCCTGGTCCGGTCCGACACCGGCCTGGTCCATCCTGGTCCGGCCCGGGCCCACCCGGCCCTGCCCTGCCCGGCACCGGCCTCGGGCCCACCTGGCGCTGCCCTGCCCTGCCCTGCCCTGCCCTGCCCGGTACCGGCCTCGGGCCCGACCTGCCCGGCATGGCACCGGCCCGGGCCCGCCCGGCCCTGCCTGGCCTGGTCCGGCCCGACCTTGCCTGGCCCGGTGCTGCCCTGCCTGGTTCGGCCCGACCTTGCCTGGCCTGGTCCTGCCAGGCTCAGTCGGTGGCGGGCAGGCTCGGCCCTCCGCGAGCCTGCCGGGCCTGCCACCGGCAGGCCCGGCTCGGGCGAACCGGGCTCGGGCGAACCGGGCTCGGGCGAACCCGGCCCAACCGCACCGGGCCCGGCCGAACCCGGCTTGGCCCAGCCGGGCCCAACCCAACCTGGCAGGGCTGGCACAGGCCTGGCCGTACCCGGACCGGCCGTGCCTGGTTCAAGCCGGTCCGGTCTGGTCCGGCCAGGTCCGGCCCGGCGCTGCCAGGCTCAGCCGGTGGTGGGTCGGCCCAGCGGGAGTAGGTACTGGAGCGGGCGGTCAAGGTCGTCCAGGCCGAACAGCTCGTGGGCCAGGTCGTCCTCGAAGCCGCCCAGCGGCATCGCGCACAGCCCCAGCGCCGACGCCGTCAGCAGCAGGGACTGCGCCAGGTGCCCCGCCTCCAGCAGGCCCAGCCGCAGCGCCCGCAGGCCGTAGCGCTGCCGCAGCCGGCCGAGGTCCACGTACAGGCCGAGCACCACCGGGGCCTCGTCCACGACCACCGCCCGCGGATCCCCCGGCGGCGCCGCCAGGTACGCGGACACCGCCTTGAACTCGTCGAGCGCGGGCGCGTCACCGACCCGCAGCAGCGCGCGCCGCCCCGGCAGGCACTGGTACGCCCCAGGCGCCAGCCCCGCCACCCCGAACGCGAGCAGCCGGACCCCCGCCGCGTAGAGGCCGCCCGGACTCGGGTACGGGCGGTGCGCGAAGGGCGCGCCGGAGCCGGACGTGTGGCTGACGGCATGGGCGCCCCACAGCAGCGTGCCCAGCTCTCCGGCGTCCAGCGGACCGGTGAGCCCCGCGCGGACGCTGGTCCGGCCGGTGACGGCGGCCCACAGCGAGACCTCGGGCACCGCCCCGCCCGGCAGCGCCACCACCTCGCCCTCCTCCGCCGTCTCGGCGGGAGCCGGCCGCAGCGCGCCCCCGGCGTCCCAGCCGGGCCGGACCTTGCTGCGCTCCAGGTACCGCCAGTCCGGGGCCAGGTGCCCTTCGGGGAAGTACGCCGCGGGCTCGCCGGTGTCGAGCAGGGCGTGCGCGGCCAGCCGGTACACCGCCCGCTCCTCGTCCGGGTCGACCCCGAGCCGGTTGCACAGCAGCCGCAACTCGCGGCCCCACTCCCGTGCCACCTCGGCCCCGGCTTCGGCCTGCCCGGCACCGGCCGCTTCGTCCTGCTCGGCCCCGGCTCCGGCAAGCTCGGCTTCAGCCGCTTCAGCCGCTTCAGCCGCTTCAGCCCCGGCACCGGCCGTTTCGGCCTCCGCCCCGGCGGCCTCGGCTTCGGTCCGCTTGGCCGCCGGCTTCTTGGCCCTGGCTCCGGCCGATCCGGCCTCGGCTCTGGCGGCCCCGGCCTTCTTGCCCCCGGCACCGGCCGCTTCGGCCTCGGCCCCGGCGGCTTCGGTTTCGGCCTGCTTGGCCCCCGGCCTTTTGGCCCCGGCTTCGTCCTGCTCGGTCCCGACCGCGTCGGCCTCGGCTTTGGCGGCCCAGGCCTGCTCGGCTCCGGCCGCTTCGGCTCCAGCCGGGGCAGCCGCTTCCGCCCCGGCCCCCCTCGCCGCCGCCCGGACCCCCGCCGCCCAGTCCGCCACCGGTCCTGCGGCCGTGCCCCGGTCCAGGGCCTCGCGCAGGGACGCCGCCCGGCCGGTCAGGCCCGGGCGCTGCGCCGCGTACACGGCGGTGACGTGCGCGTGCACCCTGCTCGCGGGCAACCCCCGTCCGGCCGCCGCCGCCAGCCCGCGCAGCCAGCGCGCCGCCGCGAAGCGGTCCATCCCCAGGGCCCAGGCCGTGGCGTGCGCCAGGTCGGCGGCGACGGCCAGCCGCCGCCCGCCGCGCGGGGTCCCGGCGACGCAGGACACCGCGGTCCGGGTGGACAGGGCCCCGAGCCCCGCGCCGGCCGACGGTGCGCCCGCCGCCTCCCGGACCACGGCCGTCCGGGACAAGGCCGCGGCCACGCGGGCGGGGCTGCCGCCGTGCACCCGCACCCTCAGGTGCGCCCCGCCCTCCTCGTGCCGCACGAAGTCCCAGGAGGCGGCCCGGCCCGCGGTGACGAGCCCGTCCAGCAGCGGCGCGAGCTCCTCCACGAGGAACCCGTCGAGGGCCCCGGGCCCGGCCCCGGGCCCGGTCCGCGGGAAGCAGTGCAGGACCGGACCGGAGTCCCGCGCGGCGGTGGTCACGTGGCGGCTCCTCAGGGGAAGGGGTGCGGATGCAGCGGGAGTCGGTCGTGGCGCAGCGGCCCGGCGGCCCGGCCCAGCCGGTGCGGAACCTCCAGCAGCCGGGGCAGCCCCCGGGTGCGCCGGTTGACGTGCCCGAAGGTCATCGGCAGGGCGCCCGGGACCACCGCCTTGGCCGTGTGGAGGCCGAGCCGCCCGCGCATCCCCGCCTCGTCCTGCCCGACCACGAGGACCTCCAGCCCGGCCCCCGCCAGCCGCCGCACCGTCGCGTCCAGCAGCCCGGCCAGGTCCGCGACCGGCTCGGGCGCACCCGGCCAGACCTCCCGCCAGGGCGCCGGGCGGTCGTCGCCCCCGTACAGGAAGTCCAGCCTCGGCCGGGCCTCCGGCAGGGCGTACAGGGCGGTGTGGTCGGACAGGGTGACGACCAGCTCGGGCCGCTCCAGCATGGGCCGCAGCCGGCGCGGGTCACAGACGTCGGGCTCCGCCCTCAGCCGCTGGGCGGCGTTGAACACGTTGGTCACCGCCTCCACCACGGCGGACCGGATCGCGGCCCGCGGGTCGTGGTGGGCCCCGGCCGCCACGAACACCTGCGGCGCCGCCGACCGCGGATCGGCGTGCCGCGCGACGGCGATGACCGCGGGGACCCCGAAGTCGTTGGTGGCGTCGAACAGCGCGAGCCCGTAGCCCGCCAGCTCCGCCCGGTCGGCGAGGTGCAGCACCTCGGGGTCCCCGTCCGGCAGCGCGACCCGGCGCAGCGGCGTCCTCGCGTACCAGGCCATCAGGAACGCGTCCCGCTCCGCCACCTCGAACAGCCCGTAGAGGGCGGCCTCTTCGGGGCTGTTGCCGAGACCGCACCCGCTGGAGCACTCGTAGACGACGCGCGGCCGGCCCGGAGCGGGATCCCAGTACGCGACGTGCTCGGGCACGGCGACCGGGCGGGAGCGGGTCAGCGACCAGCCGTGCACCCAGTCCAGCTCCAGGTCCGGCGCGTACGGGACGGTCGGCGACGCGGGATGCCCGTGGTGGGCGGGATCGGGCAGTCCCAGCCGCTCCGGGTCCAGCGCCCGCTCCGGCCCCAACTCGGCGTAGGAGGACCGCAGTACGGTCCGCCTGCCGTGCGGGCGCATCCCGGTGAGCCGCTCGACGGCCTCGAAGAGGGCCACCCGCTCGCTGCCGTCGAAGTCGCCGGACCGGCCGTACCCGCCGTCGGGCACGTCCCGTCCGAGGGTGACGTAGGCGCTGGTCAGGCTGTGGACGGAGTCCTCGGTGAGGGTCACCCGGTGGACCGGCCCGAACCGCTCGTCGTACAGCTCCGCACGCAGACCGGCCCTGTCCGTACGGTCGTTGGGCCCGCGCAGCACCCCCGGATCCGGCAGCGGGACCCCGCTGCTGCGGGGCCGCGCCGCGGCGGCGTCGTCATCGGGCAGCGGCAGGCACACCGCGCAGCCGCCGACCGGCCGGAAGGAGTGGCTCGACCAGTCGGCCCGGCCGCCGTGCAGGACCCGGAGCGGGGTGCCCGCGCCCGGCTCCGGGGCGGGCTCGGCCAGCAGGTCGGCGGCGAGTGCGGCGACGGCGTCGGCCAGGGCGGGGGAGGGGCGGCCGCCCAGCCGCAGCCCCGGGCTGTGCCAGGGGACGCGGCCGCCGATGGTGGCGAGCCGGCGGTACTCCGTGCAGGCGAGGCAGCCCACCGCGCCGGGCCGCAGCACCGGGCCGACCACGGTCAGGGCGCCGTCGCCGCGCACCGGGACCAGCGTCACCGGATGGGCGAGCGCGTGCCGCGACAGCGCGGCGGCGGTGTCGAGGGACCAGTCGTCCAGGACCACCACGGCCCGCCCCGCCGTGGCGGCCAGCGCGCTCCGCGCGTCGAGGACGGTCAGCCCGAGTGCGGCGAGGGCCGCCCCGAGCGGTGTGCCGGCGGCGGGCCGCGCCGGGGCGTTCACCGCGGCCCCCCTTCCGCCGCCGGGCCCGTGCGGACCGGGCCGCCGAGGGCGGTGAACCCGCAGCCGCGCAGCGCCGCGAGGACGGTGTGCCCCCCGGGCCCGGCGGGCTCCCAGGGGCGGGGGCGCAGGCCGGTCAGCTCCCGCAGCGCGGTGTGCAGCCCGGCTTCGCGCCCGGCGACTTCCGCCCACCAGCCGGCGGCCCAGCTCCCGTCCTCCCACGGCGCCGGGACCGTCCCGGCGACCGCGAGCGGGCACGACTCCCCGCCCGGCGAGACGACGTGACGGGCCGCCGGTTCCGCCGTGCCCGCCTGTACGCGGACCAGCGCGGCCAGGACCGCGAAGGCCGCCGCGTCCCCGGCCGTGGCCTCCACCGCCCGCCCGAGCAGCCGGCCCGAACGGCCGCCGGAGCGGCCGCCGGCGCGCACGGCGGCCCGGTAGGCGCTGCCGCCCGCGTCCAGCGGGGTCACGAGCAGCTCCGCCCGCACGCCCAGCCGCCGGGTCAGGGTGCCCCACCAGTGGCGGGCCTGCGGGTGCGCGTGCCGGTACGGGTCCCAGGGCGCGGCCGCCGCCCCCGGCGCGGGCAGCCGCAGCGCGGCCCGCCGCAGCGCCCGTCCCAGCGCGTGCCCCGGCCCCGCCCCGACCACCACGCCCGCCCCGCCGCACCGCAGTTCGGCCGCCCGGCACACCGCGTCGAGGCGGGCGAGGTCGGCCCGCGCGGCACCGGCCACCAGCCGCCCGCCGCCCGGCGCCGGGCAGCCGGCCAGCGCCACCGGAAGCTGCGGCAGGGCCCCGGTCAGCGGCGGCTCCACCACCCCGAGGCGCTCGTCGCCCAGCGCGGCGACCCCGGCCAGTGCCTCGGCGAGGGTGCCGGGCGGCGGGGCCGGCTCCGGGGAGCCCTGGGGCCAGGGCCGGTACTCCGACCACGGCGGGCGTTCCCCGGCGACCAGCACCAGGGGGAACCGCGGCCGCTCCTGCCCGGGGCGCTCCGGCCCGGGGCCGCCGCCGTCCCCGGAGGCCGGGTCCGGCAGTCCCGCCACCGCGCACAGCAGCCGCTGCACGGCCCCGCCCGCCACCAGCGCGGTGAGCGCCCGGCCCGCCGGGGGGTGCCCCGGCTCCCGGCCGGGCCCGGGTCGGCCGGGCCCGAGCCGGCCGGCCAGCGCCGCCGTGTCCGCCAGGGCCCGCGCCGGACCGCCGGCCGGGGTGACGAACGCCCCGCCGGGGTGGACGGCCGCTCCGACCGCCCACTCGGCGCCGTCGGCGCGGGTGGCGCGCAGCAGCACCCGCCCCCGGCCGCCCGCCGCCCGGGCCCGGACCGCCGGGACCCCGGCGCGCGCCAGGGCCCGTACGGCCGCCGAGGCCAGGGGGCCGCCGGGGTCGGCGGCGCGCACCTCCACCCGGGCCCCCGCGAGGGCGGCGGCCGCCTCGTCGGGACGGTCGGCGACCGCCAGCAGCCATTCGCCGACCGGGGCGCCGTCCGGCGGCGCCGGCTCCTCGACCAGCATCCCGTGCGCGTGGAGCTGCCCGATCAGGGCGCACAGCGCGGCACGCAGCGGCGTACCGTCCCCGGCGCGGGCGGCGAGCCCGGCGGCGCCGCCGGTGCGCAGCGCCCCGTCCAGCATCCGCCACAGCGCGGGCAGCGCTGGGCTGCCCTCCAGGGTGACGCTGCCGTTCCAGCCCCGCAGGTGGAGCCCCCCGGCGAGGGTGCTCGCGACGACACCGGGCCGCAGCCGCCACCCCCGCAGGTCGTCCAGCACGTCGGGCGCCGGGCCACCGGCGGGCGCGGCGGGCGCGGTGGGCACCTCGGGCGGCGCGGCGGTCATGCCGCACCCCCGGCGCGTCCCGCACGGTAGGTCTCCACCACGACCTCGACGGCGCGCGCGGGGACCTCCCGCGCGCCGGGCTCGGGCAGCGCCTCCTCCAGCACCAGCCCGTCGGGATGCCGGGCGAGCCACCTGCCGAGGCAGCGCAGGTGCAGCGCGTTGCCGAGGTCGACGAACTGAGGCTTGGGCAGCGCCTGCCGGTGGCGCGGGTCCTCCGGCGCCGCGGCGGCCTCCGCGGCCGTCACCAGCGGCGGGTGCAGGAACAGCTGGTCGGGTACGCCCAGCAGGGCCCGCCAGCGCGCGGCGGCGGCGAAGGGCACCTCCCCGCCGGCCGTGTCGGCGGCCAGCGCGGCCCGCAGCGCGTCGACCGTGCCCGGCGCGAGCTTCCAGCGCCGCCGCCGCAGCACGACGTGCCGGTGGCGCAGCCGGGGCGTGCGCACCAGCGGCCCGCCGGGCACCTCGGTGACCACGCGGGGCACCAGCGAGGCGAAGGAGACGACGCCCTCCGGATGGTCGTGGACCAGCGGGGCGTCCCGCACCGGCAGCAGGCCGCTCACCAGCAGGCCCGGGTAGAAGACGTCCAGCGGCTCGCCGGTGTCGCGCAGCCGCAGGCGCACCTGGTCGGCGGTCTCGTCGTGGATCAGTTCCACGTCCTCCTCGCGCAGCGGCGCCCGGTCCCGGAGCCCGTCCGGGACCTGCGGGGCCTCCGCGGCCTGCGGGGCGTACTCCTGCGAGACGATCTCCTCGGGCATGAACCGGGGCTGCAGGTTGGCGTTGAAGCCCTGGACCGGCCGGAACTGCACCGGACGCGAGCCGGGTCCCGCCGCGTGCGCGACCTCCCGGGCGGCGGCCTCCACGGCCTCCGGGCCGAGCAGGCCGAAGAAGCGGCTCCCGGTCCGCCCCCAGCCGCCGTAGAGGTGGTTGAGCACCAGCAGCCCGCGCCGGGCGTCCCGCTGGACGAAGTGCGCGTACGACAGCGGGCGCGCCGCCGCCCAGGCGGGCAGCCGGGCCGCGTGGGACCCGACCAGCTCCGCGGGCAGCACCACATCGTCGTCCGGGTCCTCCCGGAGGGCGGCAGCCTCCCGCACCGCCTCCTCGAACGAGGCCCGCAGGCGTACGAGTCCGGCCGCGCGGCTCGGCAGGGAGCCCAGGCCGTCGCCGGGGGTCAGGAGCGCGTCCCGGACGGTGTCCTCCCAGGCCGCGACCGTCGAGGGCCCGAAGTCCCAGACGGGGTGGCAGACCCCGCCCCGGCCGTGGCGGGCCACGAACCGGTCCCGCAGGGCCCGCCGCACCAGGTGCCCGAGGTCGTACAGCTCGGCCAGGGCGGCGACCTCGCGCAGCGCCTCGTGGTCCTCGGCGGTCAGGAGGCCGTCGGCGTCCACCGGGTGCCGGGCCACCACGTCCTCCGCCAGTACGGGCGGCACCGGGTCCGCCGTGGGCAGCGGGCGTCCCGCCGAGGCCAGCAGCGCCGTCCAGCGGTCGCGCAGCAGCGCGAGCAGCTCGGTGCGCCCGCGGGGCCCGGCCGTAGCGAACTCCCGCGTGGCGTCCGCGACTTCGTCGACCTGCGCGGCGAGTCCGGTCTCGCCGCCGGCCCGCAGCCAGGCGGCCAGCCGCCCGAGCGGATCGGGCTCCTGGGGTCCGACGGGCGGTACGGGGACCAGCAGTCCGGCGTCCACGAGCCGGTCCAGGTACGCCAGGGCGGCCGCCCGGTCCCCCGGAGCGGCCAGCGCCGCCGCGAGCCGGGCGGGCGTCGCGGGAGTGCGGCACAGCTCGGCCAGCCGCTCCAGCGGCGCGCTCGCCGCGACCTCGGCCTCGTCCTGCCCGGGCACGGCGAAGCGGCCGACGGCGGCCAGGCCCCGGCTCCGGGCGAAGGCGGCGCGCCCCCCGGCCGTACGGGCCGCACTGGCCATCCGGTGCGGGAGCCGGGCCCGCCGGGCGGGGTCGGTGAGCAGCGCCTCGCACAGGGCGGCGACCAGGCTCCGGCCGGCGCGCACGCGGTTGCCGACCGCGCCCGGCAGCCCGTCCTCCCCCCAGTCGGGGCCGCCCGGCTCCCGGGACCCGGGCCGGGCCGGAAGCGGCCCCCAGCCCACCGCCGTGTACCAGGACACGGGGCTGCTGCGGGTGGCGGCGCGCACGGCGTGCCGCAGCACCCCGGGCTCCTCCTTGCGGGCGCGCCGCCCGGCCGCCCCGGCCCCGGCGCGCTCGACGGCGGCGAGCAACCCGGCGCTGGTCGCCGAGGCGGCGAGGGCGAGGGCCGGCTCGCGGCACTGCGCGGCCAGGGCGCGGCGCTCCGCCGCCAGTGCGGCCGCCGCCGGGCCGCGGAGCCGGGCCCGCAGGGCGGCGAGCCGGCCGCGCAGCTCCAGCCACTCCCGCAGCGCCGGCACCCGCTCGGGCAGGTCGCCGAGCGCGTCGAGGAGCGCGGGCCGGGGCTCCCGGCCGTTGTGCACGGCCCGGCGCAGCGGCAGCACCACCTCCCGGTGGAAGGCGTCGGGATGGCCGCCCCGGCTCGCGTACAGGGCGTCGGCCAGTGCGGGCGCGAGCCGGGCCAGCGCGCCCTCCAGCCGCGTCAGTTCCCCGGACGCGGCACGGAAGGCGGCCGCGTCCGGCGACTGCGCGGGGTGGGCGAGCGTCGTCGCGCGCACCAGGGCGTAGGAGGAGGTGCGCACGGCGGCTGGGGCGGTGTGCACGGTGGGGGCTGGGGAGGTCATGGCGTCCCGGGTCCTTCCGGCTCGGCCTGGTCGGGGAGAGGGGGGCGGAAAGCGGACCGCCCGCTCCGGGCCCGGGGTGCGGCCGTCCCGCTTCCCGGGCCCGGAACGGGCGTCGGCGGGGCCCCGTCAGATCACGCCGGGAACCGTCTGCGGCTGCTGCGTGACGCACTGGCAGGCGGTGGCGGTCGGGATGCCGCACGTGGAGGTGGACGAGCCGGCGGCGAAGGCCGAAACCCCCGCGGTATCGCGCATCGCGGTGACCGTGATCCCGCCGAGGTCCAGGTCGTGGGCCTCGAAGGACGTGGCCGCGTCGAAATCTGCCATGAGAACTCCCCAGGGTGTGTGGGACGACGTGTGATGGCTGGATCCTGTTGCGGACGAACGCTCGCAACGCTAGCCGCCGGGCCGATCCGCCCGCAGCGGGCGCATCTCGACATCGCGGGATAACTCCACGTGCGGGCACGGAGGTTGACCGAAAGGGGGCGCAACGCGCCCCCGCCGGGCCCCGGTCGTCCGGGGCGGCACCGCCCCGCCGCCGCATTCGGGCCGACCCGGCCGGAAATCGCCCTCGCCGACGGGCGTGCGCACGTACGGGGGCAGCGGTGCGAGGCAGTTCCGGAACGTCCGGGCCGTGTCGTGGAGGCGCGTCATCCACGCGGGAACGGCGGGAGATCCGCGGCGGAGCGGCGGAAGCAGCGCGGAAACAGCGCGGAAACAGAAAAGGCAAGGAGGTGAACCCACTCCTTGCCACTCTCAAGTTATAACGCACCGGGGGGCTTGCGGCAAGGCCCCCGTCCTCCCGCAGAATCACCGGCCTGAGCCAAAACCGCCGCAGAACACGGGTCGTGGACGACCCCGGATCGGAGCCGCACCAGTGCCCCCGCTGACCACCAGCGTGTTCGACCTTCCCGGCCACCTCTCCGCCAAGGCCGCCCCCGGGCTCGTCGCCGGCGACGAGCGGCACTTCGCCGCCATCGGGGACACCCTCGCGCAGACGATCGCCGAGGTGTCCGAACGGCTCGACGCCGCGCGCAGGGCACCCGGGGGCGTCGGCCGGGAGGCCATGGACCGGGACGCGGAGATCCACCGGCTGACCGCCCGCCTGCGCCTGCTGCGCCGCTTCGGGCTGGACCTGTGCCTCGGCCGCATCGTCCTCGCCGACGACCCCGAGCCCCTGTACGTCGGCCGGTTCGGCCTCACCGACAGCACGGGCCGCCGGCTGCTCGTCGACTGGCGCTCGCCGGCCGCCGAACCCTTCTTCGCGGCCACCCACGCCAGCCCGATGGGTCTGGTGAGCCGGCGCAGGTACCGCTGGAACAGCGGCCGGATCGGCGACTACTGGGACGAGGTGTTCACCGTCGACGCCCTGGAGGGGCACGCCGCGCTCGACGACCAGTCGGCCTTCATCGCCAGCCTCGCGGGCAACCGGTCCTCCCGGATGCGGGACGTCCTCGGCACCATCCAGGCGGACCAGGACGCCGTCATCCGGGCGGGATCCCGCGGCGCCCTCGTCGTCGACGGCGGGCCGGGCACCGGGAAGACCGTGGTCGCCCTGCACCGCACCGCCCACCTCCTCTACGCGGACCCCCGCCTGGGCCACCGCCGGGGCGGCGTGCTGTTCGTCGGCCCGCACCGCCCGTACCTGTCCTACGTCGCCGACGTCCTGCCCAGCCTCGGCGAGGAGGGCGTACAGACCTGCACCGTCCGGGACCTCGTCGCCGAGGGCGCCGCGGCGGAGCCCGAGAGCGACCCGGAGGTGGCCCGCCTGAAGTCCTCCGCGGCCCTGGTGAAGGCGATCGACGCGGCCGTCGGCCTGTACGAGGAGCCGCCCGCCGAGGGGATGACGGTCAGCACCCACTGGGCCGACGTCCGGCTGACCCCCGGCGACTGGGCCGCCGCGTTCGCGGCGGTCGAACCCGGCACCCCGCACAACGAGGCCCGCGAGCAGATCTGGGCCGAACTGGTCGCGATCCTGCTGGACAAGCACCTCGACGAGGGCGACGGGGACGAGGACGACCTCTCGCCCGAGCTGCTGAACAGGTCGCTGCGGCAGAACCGGGAGCTGGTCACCGCCCTCGACCGCGCGTGGCCGACGCTCGAGGCCACCGACCTCGTCGCCGACCTGTGGACCGTCCCCGCCTACCTGCGCGCGTGCGCCCCCTGGCTCAGCCGTGAGGAGGCGGGCCGGCTCCAGCGCGAGGACGCCGAACGCTGGACGGTCGCCGACCTGCCCCTGCTGGACGCGGCCCGGCACCGGCTGGGCGACTCGGGGGCCTCCCTGCGCGAGCGCCGGCGCGAGGCCTCCGTCGCCGCCGAACGCCGGCGCATGGCCGATGTCATCGACAGCGTGGTCGCGGCCGACGCCGATGGCGAGGGCGCGGTGACGATGCTGCGCGGCAGGGACCTCCAGGACAGCCTGGTCGACGAGGCGGCACTGCCCTCCGCCGACCGGGACCTGCTCGCGGGCCCGTTCGCGCACATCGTCGTCGACGAGGCCCAGGAACTGACCGACGCCGAATGGCAGATGCTGCTGCAGCGCTGCCCCTCCCGCAGCTTCACCATCGTCGGGGACCGGGCCCAGGCCAGGGACGGGTTCCCGGAGTCCTGGCGGGAACGGCTCGAACGGATCGGGCTCGACCGGATCACCATGGCCTCGCTGAGCGTCAACTACCGCACCCCGCAGGAGGTCATGGCCGAGGCCGAGCCGGTCATCCGGGCCGCCCTCCCGGACGCCAACGTGCCCGCCTCCGTCCGCAGCAGCGGCATCCCCGTCGTCCACGGGTCCACCGCCGAACGCGACGCGGTCCTCGACGACTGGCTCTCCGCGCACCCGGAAGGCATCGCCTGCGTCATCGGCGACCCCGCGTTCCGCGCGACGCCCCGCGTCCGGTCGCTGACCCCGCGGCTGTCGAAGGGGCTGGAGTTCGACCTGGTCGTCCTCGTCGACCCGCAGGAGTTCGGCACGGGCGTGGCGGGCGCCGTCGACCGCTACGTCGCGATGACCCGCGCGACCCAGCGCCTGGTGGTCCTCACCGGCACCGGCCGGCGGTAGTGGACTTTCGGCGGTGCCGCGGGCCCGGCCCGGTTGCGTAGGGTCGCGTCCGTGAGAAGAACGATCATGAAGGGCCGGACGGTGCCGCCACCGGGACGGACCCGGATACCCGTTCCCCTGCTGTCCGCCGGCCTGTTCGCCGGGGCGGTGGCCGGTGTCGGCACGGGCGTGTCCACCCTGTGGTGGGGGCTGCCGGCGGCGGTCTGCGCCTTCCTCGCCGGCCGGCGGCCGGGCCGTGCCCGGAGCACCGCGGCGGCACTCGCCGCGGTCCTCGCCGCCGCCGTGGTCTGCGTACTCCTCGTGCCGGCCTGGCTGGGGTGGGCGAGCCGGTTCGTCGGGCTGCTCCTCGTGGCGGCGATGCTGCCCTGGTTCGCGGGCCGGTTCCTGCTCCAGTACCGCGAACTCGTACGGGCGGGGTGGGAGCGGGCCGCACGGCTGGAGCGGGAACAGCGGCTGGTCGCCGAACAGGCCCGGCTGCGCGAACGGACCCGCATCGCGCAGGACATGCACGACCTCCTCGGCCACGACCTCAGCCTCATCGCCCTGTCGGCGGGGGCGCTGAAGCTCGCCCCCGGGCTGCCGGACGAACACCGGGCCGCCGCCCAGGACATCCGGGCCAGGGCGGGCGCCGCCGTGGACCGCCTCGGGGAGGTGATCGGGGTGCTGCGGGAGCCGACGGAGCCGGCGCCGGGGTCCGGGCCGGCGGCCGGACTCGCGGAGGTCGAGGGCCTGGTGGACCGGGCCGCCGCCGCGGGGCTGGACGCGAGACTGAGCGTGGAGGGCGTACCGGACGGTGCCGGGCCGGGCGGAGGCGCGACATCCGACGCCGTCGGGCGGGCCGTGCACCGGGTCGTCCAGGAGGCCCTGACGAACGTCGCCAAGCACGCCCCCGGGCACCGCGCGACCGTCCTCGTCCGCCACACCGCCGACCGGACCGAGGTCACCGTGACCGACCACCCGGTGCCCGGGGCCTCCGGCCGGCCGCAGGGCCGGACCGCCCGGCCCTCCCCGGCCGCCGGGTGGCCGACGACCGGGGAGGAGCACCGCTTCGGCCTCATCGGCCTGGACGAACGCGTCCGGCTGGCGGGCGGCGCCTTCACCTGCGGCCCCGAAGGCGACGGTTTCGCCGTGCGCGCCACCCTCCCGCACCACCCCGGCACCGTGCCGCCCCCGCCGCCCGCCCGGCCCGCCGGCGCACTGCCCCCCGAGCACCGGACGGCCCGCCGCCGGCTGGGCCGTACCGCCGCCGCGGCCGTCCTCGTACCGCTGTGCACCTGCGCCCTGCTGATCGCGGGGGTGCGCGCGTGGGACACCGTCACCGCACGGCAGTCGGTCCTCGCGCCCGCCGACTACGCCCGCCTGTACGCGGGCCAGCCGCGCGCCGAGGTGGCGCGGTACCTGCCCGAACGCCAGACGACCCGCCGGCCGGCGGCTCCCACGCCCGAACCGCGGGACGCGGTCTGCGAGTTCTACGTACAGACCGCCGACCCGTTCGACGACCGCTCGGGGGACGTCTACCGGCTCTGCTTCAGGGCCGGGCGCCTGGTCTCCACCGACGACTACACCGGGAAGGACGTCCGATGATCCGGATCCTGATCGCCGACGACGAACCCATGATCCGCGCGGGCGTCCGCGCGGTCCTCGCCTCCGATCCGGGCATCACCGTGGTCGCGGAGGCCGCCGACGGCCGGCGGGCGGTGGAACTCGTCCAGTCGCACCGCCCGCACGTGGCGGTCCTCGACATCCGGATGCCCGGAACCGGCGGTCTGGAAGCCGCCGCCGAGATACGCCGGACGGTCCCCGGGACGGGAGTCGTGATGCTGACGACCTTCGGCGAGGACGAGTACATCCTGCGGGCCCTCGGCGAGGGCGCCGCGGGCTTCCTGATCAAGTCCGGGGAGCCGGAGGAGCTGATCGCCGGCGTCCGGGCCGTCGCCGACGGCGCCGCCTACCTGTCACCGAAGGTCGCCGCCCGGGTCGTCGCCCACCTGGCGGCGGGCGGCGCGGGAGCCGGCTCCGCCCGCCGCTCCACGGCCCGGGCCAAGGTCGATGCCCTGACCGGCCGCGAGCGGGAGGTGCTCGGGTATCTCGGCAGCGGGTTCTCCAACGGCCAGGTCGCGCGCCGCCTGGGGCTGGCGGAGGGCACGGTGAAGGCCCACGTCAGTTCGATCCTCGCGCGCCTCGGCGTCGACAACCGGGCCGCGGCGGCGGTGGTCGCGCACGAGGCCGGCGTGGTCCCGGTGCCGTCCGACCGCCCGGCGGCCGAGCAGGGCTGACACCGGCCGCACGGCGTACGGCAGTACGAGGAGCCGCACGGCCACCGCGGCCGCCGCGCCGAGCGCCGCGCCCGCCAGGACGTCGTGCGGATAGTGCACTCCGGCCGCCACCCGCAGCAGGGCGGCCGCCGCACCCACCGGCAGCGCCAGGGCGGCGAGCCGGGGCCGTACCAGGACCAGCCCGACGGCCAGCGCGACCGCCAGGGTCGCGTGGTTGCTGGGGAAGGACCAGTCGCCCGGCTCGGGACATGCCACCTGCGCCCGGACCCCGGTCAGGGCGCGGCAGGGACGTTCCTCGTCGACGAGGAGTTTGACGGCCTCACTGGCCGCATAGGCGAGGGCGGTCCCGGCGGCGGCCGCCGCGGCCCCGGCCAGGCCGCGGGCGTCCCGGCGGCGCAGGGCGCTCCAGGCTGCCCAGAGCAGCAGCAGCCCGAGCAGCAGCAAGGTGCCCTCACTGGCCGGCTCCAGCAGGGCCCTCGCCCACGGCGGGCCGTCGGCGACGCTCCCGGTCAACGCCCGGTAACCGGCGGCCGACCAGCCCCCGGTGACGTGCACCGGCGCGTTCGTGCCCACTGCTCCTCCGGGGGCCAGCCACACCACGGCCGCCGCTCCCGCACCGGCCGGGGCGACCGCGAGCAGCGGGCGGCACCTCCGGCCCCATCGCATGATCGAATCCATGCCCCGACGGTAGGAACGGCGCGGCCCGCACACCCTGGCCGAACGGCCGCCCGCACCCCTGACGATCGTCGGGGTTGACGGGGCCGCGGGAGCCTCCCCGGCACCCCGGGCTCAGTAGCCCCAGACGCTCAGCTCGACGATGGCCGCGAACAGGTGCTCCCACACGTCGCCGCCGGGCGTGGCGGGGTCCACGGCGAGCGGGTCCAGGGCGGCCGCCTCGCGCACGAAGTCCCGCTTGCCGTCCTCGCCCGGGTACGGGCTCCAGCACGCGCCCATGAACCGGTACACCGCCTCCAGCAGCCGTACGAAGGTCTCCACGTCCCGGGCGAAGGGGAACGGTTCCCCGCCGTTGCGGACCATCCACACCGCGCCCGTCTCCGGGTGGACGGACACCAGGCCGGTGTCGGCGTACCTCAGGTCGAAGGTGCCCAGCGGCAGCAGACCGTGCTGCTCCAAGGGCTCCACTTGGTGCGCGCCCTCCTCGGTCCACGCCAGGGAGAACGAGGCCACCCCCGCCGCCCACCAGCGCGGCAGCCCCGCGGCCGCGATCAACTCCCGGGTGGGGGAGTGGAGCAGCGCAGCGGGCTGCCGCTCCGGCGCCAGGCGCAGGACCCAGTCCGCCCCGAAGGCCTCCGCCAGCCGGCCGGCGTCGAGCGGGGTCCCGGCGGGCGCCGGCCCCTCGAACCAGGGCCCGCCCGTCCCCCACACGGCGGCACCGCCGGACGGGCCGGCAGCCTGGCCGCCGCCCCGCTCGACGACCGTGATCCCGCGCTCCTCGGCGAACACGAACCGGCCCCCGCCGAGCGGTACGGGTTCCTCCCAGGTCTCCGGCCAGTGGAGGGCCGGCTCCTCCTCGTCGTCGAAGAAGACGTCCTCCGCCGCATCGGGCACGGCGTCGTACGGCCGCACGGCGAACTCCCCGTCGGCCGGGGCCGGGAGCTGATCCCCGGTTGCCGGGTCGAACCAGCGCTCGCCCGCCCACATCGCCTCCAGCTTCAGCAGCACCCGGCCGTCCGCCGCCTCGTGGACCTCGACGTGCGCACCGCCGGACAGGTTCGGCTGGGCCCGGTAGACGCCGAGCGGACGCCACCAGGCCCAGACGGTCCGCCACGGCATGTCCGGCGCGGCCGCGGCGACCATACCGGCGTACGCCTCGTGGCCCAGTACCCGCGCGCCGAAGTACAGCCACGAAGCGAACTCGGCCCGGGACACCTCGGCCCCGTCGAGCACCGCGACCGCCTGCCCGAAGGCCTCGCGCCCCACGCCGCCGCCCGTGGCGGGCAGTTCGCCGAGCGTGCCGGGTCCGGCCGCCAGCAGCGCCGCGGGGGAGGCGAACAGATTCTCAAGATCGTCAGGAGCCATGGGGCCATGCTCCCATCCCCCGCCGACAACCCCGGTCACCCGTACGGGCGGCCGGTGACCGGGCGGCCGTTCGAACGGCCGCTGCCGCGCGGCCGCCGTCCGCACCGGATCCGCGGCAGTGGCGTCAACATCCGGACAGGCCCCGGCCCGCCCCTGCATCATGTGGCTTTCACACCGGCCGCGAGCGGCCGCGGGGGGAAGGGAGAACGCGCATGAGGACCGTCCGCGGGGAGCAGGCCGGCGACGTGATGGTGTGGGTGCGCAGGGGCGGGTTCCCCGGCGAACTCCGGGAGGGCGACGCCGACACCGCACGCCGGCTCCTCGCCGCGGCGCCCGCCGGGGTGAGCGCCGTGGTCATCGCGCTCGGCGGCGAGGCGTTCCGGTGGGTGGACGCCGACGGGGACGAGGACGTGCTGCTGGAGGCCGGCGGTGAGGAGGACGACGACGCCGGCCCGGGCCCGGACGACACGGCGGGCGGGTTCGCGCTGGGCACCGGCGACGGTGCCACCCTCCCCGGACTGCCCGTGTCCTGGGCGCTGCTGGAGTTCCGCTGCCCCCACGGGGACGCGACCGTGCTGGTCGCGCGCCACCCGGACGTCCCGCCGGCCTGCCCGGCGCACCACGTGCCGCTGCAACCGCACGAGACCGCCGCGCGGTGAGCGCCCCCGCCCAGCTCGCGGCGGGCGTGACCCGGCTGACCGCCTCGCGGTTCGCGCTCGTCGGCTACCTGCCCACCTACGCGGCCCTGGCCTACCTAGGCGCCCTCCTCGCCGCCCGCACTCCCGGGGGCGGCATCGAGCCCTCCCGGGCGCTGTCCCGCCTGCACGGCCTGTCCGGAGCCGCACTCGCCGGACTCGCCCTCGGGGCACTGCTCGTCGCCGTCCTCCTGCACCCCCTCCAGACCCCGCTCGTCCGGCTGCTGGAGGGGTACTGGCCGCGCCCGGCCCGCGCCGCCGCCCGCCTCGGGGCCACGCTGCAGGAACGGGCCCGCAACCGGCTGGCCCGGGCGGCCGAGGTCGTCACCGCCGACCCCGCCGAGGCCGAACGGCAGCGGATCCTGGCGGCCGCCTGGCAGCTGGCGCGGAGCTTCCCACCGCCCCCGGTGCCCCTGCTGCCGACGGCACTCGGCAACACCCTGCGCGCCGCGGAGGCGACGGCGGGCGCCGCGTACGGGGCGGACGCGGTGGTGTGGTGGCCCCGGCTCTACCCCGTGCTCGGCGACCGGGTCCGGGCCGTCGTCGACGACCGGCGCGACCAGCTCGACCTGGCGTGCCGCCTGAGCGTGACCGCGGGCGCCACCGGACTGCTGAGCGTCCCCCTCGTCCTCGGCGCCGACGGCTGGTGGCGGGCCAGCCCGGCCGCGTTCCTCCTGCCGGCCTGGGTGGCCTACCGCGCGGCCGTGGCGGCGGCCCGCGGCTACGCCGAGGCCCTGTCGGCCGCCTTCGACCTGCACCGCTTCGACCTCCTGACCGCCCTGCACCTGCCCCTGCCCGCCGACCCCGACGCCGAGCGGGCCCTGGGCCGCCGGCTCACCCGGTTCTGGGCGCAGGCGGTACCGCTCACCGCCCTCCCGTACGAGCACCCGCACGAGCGGGAGCCGGCCCCGCACCCCGCCGCGCCGCCCGCCGCACCCGGCGACGACGGCTCACGCTGAAAGGCCCGCCATGCCCCGGTCCCACGCCCGGTCCCACGCCCGGCCCCGCTCCCGTCCCGGATCCGCCGCGCGCCCGCTCGACTTCAGCCTGGACTGGGCGGGGCTCTGCCGCAGCGGCCGCATCCTCGTCAGCATCGACCGGATCACCGACGGCCATCCGCTCCCGGAGATCCTCGCGCACGAGACCACGCACGACGTCCTGCTCAGGACCACCCAACTGGGCTGGACCCAGCTCGTCCTGAGCCCCTCCGCCATGGACCCCTGGGAGCCCGGACCGCTGCGCGACCGGTGCGCGCGGCTGCTCGCGGCCACCGTCCAGGCGTCCCGCTTCACCCAGGAGGCGGTGGCGACGTTCCTTCCCTCCCTGGACGTCGAGCCCGCGGACATGGACGCCTACCGGGCCCGGCACCCCCAGCCCTACCTCGACGCCGCCGACGCCCTGGAGTGGCTCCGCACCCGCGACCTGCCACCGCAGGCCCGGGAGCAGCTCGCCCTCCACCTCGGCACGCTCGCACTCGCCGTCCCCGTCCTGGAGGCGTGGCAGCCGCAGCGGCTCCACCGGCAGAAACCGGCCGAGCAGTGGTTCCGCGTCCCCGGCAACCGCCCGGACCGCCGCTTCCCCGCCCTGTGCCGCGCCCTGGAGAAGCAGCCGGACGAAGCCCTGTGCCGCGCCGCCGACGGCGGACCCGACGAGACCGCCCGCCTGCTCGCACACGTACGCCTCGACGGAGAACCCCTCGCCTACGGCCGGCTCCCCGCCGGCCTCCCGACCCCCGAGTGGCTGGACGGACTCGTGGCGGACGTCATCGGGCCGCTCGCCGCGGACACCACACTGCCGGAGGACGCCCGGGACCAGCTCGCCGGAGTGTGGTCCGTACCGGCGCTCACCATGCCGGGTCTGCACCCGGCCCTGATGTCGGTGGTCCTCACCCAGACCACCTCCACGAACGGCCGGATCGACTTCGACCCCCCGACCGACGAACTCCACGGCTACCCCCTGGTCGACGTGCTGCACAACGCGCTCCCCGTACGGGTGCCCGGCGTGGAGCCCGTCGGCGGGGAACCGATGTGGCTGGACGAGGGCGACACCGCCCTCTGGTTCATCTCGCCCTGGCAGGACCAGCGGGCCTGCCAGTTGTCACCGGCCTGGCTCCACGAGTGGCTCGGCGAACTCGACGAGGGCACGACCCTGTGCATGCGCGACGGCGGCGACCTCTCCGGAGTGCTGCTCGGCGACCGCGGGCTCGCCGCGCGGCGGCGCGTCATCCTCCTCCAGCACCGGACCCCGCACCAGGCCCTCCTCGTCGAACTGCCGGTCCTCGGCCTCGACGAGGAACGCGGACCGGTCACGATGACGGTGGCGCACTCCGAACTCGACGGCGTGGCCTATCTGATGCTGCGGCCCGAGAGCTCCTCGCCCGTGCTCATCGTGCCGACCGCCACAGCCACCGCGGAACGCGCCGTACGGGCACTGGTGGAGCGGCGCGACAAGGTCCGCTTCCGCCTGGTGACCGCCCCCGAGGACTTCTACACCTCCCACGCGATGCTCCGGGACGTCATGCGGGTGCTCCACAACTTCGAGGCCAAGCCGTGGCCGGACACCCTGCGGCCCGATCCGCCCGCCACCCCGCGCGAGCCCGCCCGCCGCCGCGCCGAAGCGGACCTGGACCCCTTCGTGGCACGGCTGGAGAAGGCGGAGAAGGCGTTCGCGCAGAGCCCCACGGCGGAGCGGTTCGCCGCGCTGTCGGCGGCCGCCGAGGGCGTACTGGCAGCCCCGTCCTTCCCCGGTGTCTCGCTGGGCTGGCGGATCAGGCTCCGCCAGGACGTGGCCGGCGCGCTCTACGGCGGCTTCCTGGAACTGCACGACACCGCCGTCCTGCGGCGGGTGGCCGAGATCCAGGAGGAACTCGTCACGCTGCTCCCCGAGGGCTCGCCCGAGCGGCCCGACCAGGAACGGACCCTGGCCATCCTCCAGCTGTGCCTGCGCCGCGCCACCGGCCGGGCAACCCCGCGGGAGAGGCGGCTGGAAGCCCTTCTGGTGTCGGAGGCGACCGAAGCGCGCACGCGCAGACCCCCCGACCTCGCCGCCCTCCAACACCTGCGCCGGCTCCGCGAGGACACCCCCTAAGGCACCGACCGGGAGCCGAGCGCGCCCGGCGTCTTCGGGATCCACGACGGCACGGCCGTGGCGGCCGCGCGCTCCGGCTGGTCCATGTACACGTACCAGTCGCGGTCCTCGCCGCCCATGCCGCTGCGGACGTTGATCTGCTTGATCTGGCCGGTCGCGTGGAAGTACAGCACGACGCTCTGCCGTTTGGACCCCTCGTCGTAGAACTCCGCGGTGACCTTCCCCCGGGCGCCTTCGCCGAAGGCGGAGATCCAGTTCCGGGCCGTCGCCGCCGGGACTCCCCGCGCGGTGCCCGGAGCCGCGAGGGCGGCCAGCTCCTCCGCGTCCCCGTCGGCCGTACGCCAGACGACCTCCTGCGCGGTCCGCAGCGTGCCCGCCGACGGGTACCCGACCACGGCCAGCGGCTCGTGGTTGCCGTAGTCCGAGGCGTAGCGGACCTCCTCCTCGCCCGGCAGGTCCGAACAGCCCGTCAGCACGCCGACCAGCGCGGCGCCGGCGGCGGCTCCCCGGCCGGCCCGGCGATACGGCTCCCACCTGCTGCGTCTGTGCATCCGGCCAAGGTAACGGAGGGCCGGAGCCGCTCCGCGCCCAGGGCGGGACCTCTCGCGCGGCCCCGCAACCCCCGCCCCGGCGGCCGCACGGGCCGCCGTGGCGCTCCTGCTGCGGGACCGGTCCGCCGGGCATCATGGCCGGGTGACGACCCCATCCGGCACGGACCCCGGACCCGGCGCGGGCGAGCGGCCCTTCCCGCTGCCCTACGCCGACCCGGCCTTCGTCGCCGACCCGTTCCCGCTCTACCGGCACCTGCGCGAAGAGGCCCCCGTCCACCGCACGGTCATCGCGGGAGGCCTGGACGCCTGGCTCGTCACCCGCTACGAAGACGGCCTGGAGGCCCTGTCGGACCCCCGCCTCAGCAGCGACGTACGCGACGCCACGGACACCCGCCTGCTGCGGCAGCTGCCCGGCACGGAGCGCGAGGCCATGCTCGGCAACATGCTCCGCAGCGATCCGCCCGACCACACCCGGCTGCGCCGCCTGGTCTCCAAGGCGTTCACCGCCCACCGCGTGGCCGGGATGCGGCCCCGCATCCAGGCCCTCACCGACCGGCTGCTCGACGCGGTCGCCCCCGCCGGCCGCGCCGACCTCGTCGCCGACTTCGCACTGCCCCTCCCCGTCACCGTGATCAGCGAACTGCTCGGCGTCCCGGTGGACGACCGGCACGACTTCCAGCGCTGGACGGACCGCCTGGTCACCCGCGGCGCGGAGCCGCCGGACCCGGACGTCGTCAACGAGGCCTGGCAGCACATGCGCGGCTACGTCACCGGGCTCATCCGGGACAAGCGGGCACACCCCGGGGACGACCTGCTCAGCGCCCTGGTCACCGCCCGCGACGAGGAGCGGCGGCTGACCGAGGACGAGTTGACCGCCATGGTCTTCCTGCTCCTGGCCGCCGGCTACATCACCACCGTCAACCTGATCGCCGGCGGCCTCGCGATGCTGCTCGCCCACCCCGGCCAGCTCGGCCTGCTGCGCTCCGACCCCGGGCTGCTGCCGGGGGCGGTCGAGGAGTTCCTGCGCTACGACGGGCCGGTGAACCCCGGCATCGCCCGCTTCGCCCGCGAGGACGTCGAGATCGCCGGCGTGCGGATCCCGCGCGGTTCGACCGTACTCATCGCCTCCGCCATCGCCGACCGGGACCCGGTGCGCTTCCGCGACCCCGACCGCCTGGACATCACCCGCCGGGACAACGCCCACCTCGCGTTCGGGCACGGCATCCACTACTGCCTGGGCGCACCGCTGGCCCGCCTCGAAGGCGAGATCGCCATCGGCACGGCCCTGCGCCGGCTCCCCGGCCTCGCCCTCGCCGTCCGCCCGGACGAGATCCCCTGGCGCCCCGGCGGCCTGCGCGGCCCCCTGACCCTCCCCGTGACCTTCACCCCGGGCTAGGGGGTGTCCGCAAAGTCTCGCCTGCCCCGCGACGCGGGGCCCGCCCTTCGGGCGGACGGCGCCACTTTGCGGACACCCCCTAGGGGAGACGCCCGCGCCGCCGCACCGGCCTCAGCCGAACCAGACGACCAGGCGGACGTTCGGGTCCCCGTGCACGGCGGCCAGCGCGCGCATCTCGGCCCACACGGGTCCCCAGTCGCCGTCCGGCGGGACGAACATCCGGGGTGTGAGGAGCACCGGCCGGTACTCGGCGCCGTCCAGCCGGACGCCCGCGCCCGGCGGCCACTCCGGCGGCATCAGGTCCTCGCCGAAGGCCTCCTCCGCCGCTTCGAGGAGCTCGTCCCGCGCCCAGACGACATCGTGCAGCACGGGCCGGCCGTCCGGCCCCGGCCGCCACTCGCCGAGCCAGGACCAGGCGGGAGCGTCACAGAACGGTACGTCCCAGTCGACCGCCGCGAGCTCCGCCCACGTGGCGTACGAATGGCCGTGGTGCAGTTCCCCGCAGGTCCGCGGAACGGGGTCGGAGACGTCGTCGGGCACTCCCCGCTGGTCGAACAGCGGCCGGTCCACACCGAGGCTCCCGCCGAAGCCGAAGAGGCACTCCCAGACGTAGCGCTCGCGCCCGAGCCCGAAGCGCAGCAGGTCGGCCGCCATCTCCCACCGGCCGTCCGGCCCCCGCGCCTCGATCACCCCGTCGATGTCAGCCCCCATGGCCGGAAATCCTAGACCGCCCCCGCCCGCACACATCCGGCGAAAAAATCCCGGCCGGTGATGTCGAGAAGCCCGGACCGGCTCCGTCTCCTGTATGAACGCGACCGGAAGAGGTCGCACCAGCACCACGGAGGAGAGCCATCATGGCGAAGTACCTGCTGCTCAAGCACTACCGGGGCGCCCCGGCAGCCGTCAACGACGTGCCCATGGACCGGTGGACCCCCGAGGAGATCTCGGCCCACATCCAGTACATGAACGACTTCGCGGCCCGGCTGGAGAAGACCGGCGAGTTCGTCGACGGCCAGGCGCTCGCCCCCGAGGGGACCTTCGTCCGGTACGACGGCGAGGGACGACCGCCGGTCACCGACGGCCCGTTCGCGGAGACGAAGGACCTCATCGCCGGCTGGATGGTCATTGACGTCGACAGCTACGAACGCGCCGTCGAGCTGGCCGGGGAACTGTCCGCGGCCCCCGGGGCGGGCGGCGAGCCGATCCACGAATGGCTCGAACTGCGCCCCTTCCTGACCGAGCCCCCCACCATCACGGAGTGACCTCCCCCATGCCCGGTGCACCCGGGGCGTCCGGAATGGACGAAGCCCTGCTCAGGAGCCTCACACCGGGCGTCCTCGCCGCCCTCGTCCGCCGCGGGGCCGACTTCGCGGCGGCCGAGGACGCCGTGCAGGACGCCCTCGTCGAGGCGGTCCGCGTCTGGCCGGCCGACCCTCCGCGGGACCCGAAGGGCTGGCTGGTCACCGTGGCCTGGCGGCGGTTCCTCGACGGGACCCGCGCCGACACCGCCCGCCGCCGGCGCGAGGACCTCGTCGAGCAGGAGCCGGCCCCCGGCCCGGCCCCCGCCGCGGACGACACGCTCCGGCTGTACTTCCTGTGCGCCCACCCGTCCCTGACGCCGTCGTCCGCGGTCGCGCTCACGCTCCGCGCCGTCGGCGGACTCACCACCCGTCAGATCGCCCGGGCGTACCTGGTGCCCGAGGCGACCATGGCGCAGCGGATCAGCCGGGCCAAGCGCACCGTGACGGGCGTGCGCCTCGACCGGCCGGGCGACGTGGCCACCGTGCTGCGGGTCCTCTACCTGGTCTTCAACGAGGGCTATTCCGGGGACGTCGACCTCGCCGCCGAGGCCATCCGGCTCACCCGGCAGCTCGCGGCCGCGATCGACCACCCGGAGGTGGCGGGGCTGCTCGCGCTCATACTGCTCCACCACGCCCGGCGCGCCGCCCGGAACGCACCCGACGGCAGCCTGGTGCCGCTCGCCGAACAGGACCGCGGGCTCTGGGACACGGCGGCGATCGCCGAGGGCGTCGGGATCCTGCAGGCGGCGCTCGCCCGGGACCGTCTGGGCGAGTTCCAGGCGCAGGCCGCCGTCGCCGCCCTCCACGCGGACGCGCGGACCGCGGGGGAGACCGACTGGCCGCAGATCGTCGAGTGGTACGACGAGCTCGTACGCCTGACCGGCAGCCCGGTCGTCCGGCTCAACCGGGCGGTGGCCGTCGGCGAGGCCGACGGACCCCGCGCGGGTCTGGCGGCGCTCGCGGAGCTGGACGACACGCTGCCCCGCCACACGGCGGTGGCCGCCCACCTCCACGAACGCGACGGCGACCTCGCGACGGCGGCCCTCCTGTACGCCGAGGCCGCCCGGAAGGCCCCCAACCTCGCCGAACGGGACCACCTGACACGTCAGGCCGCCCGGCTCAACGCCCGGGGGCGCCGCTGACCGGCCCCCTTCCCTCCCGCGCACGGGTGCCGTCCCGGCCGGGACCGGGAGGGACGGGGCCCGCCGGGGAACCCTCCCCGGACGGCGGCGCACTCCCCGCGCGCCGGCCGGCGCCGAAGCCGAAGGAGCGTCCAGCTCCGGATGTGTAGGCACCATCGACCGCCTGTCCGGGCGGGCCCGGGGGTGCGAACCTGGCCACGCGCCCGGCCGGGCGCCGCGCGCACGAGCCCCCCGATCGTGTGCGCAGCCGTCCGGTGCCCGCCCGTCCGCGCGTCCTGCCCGTCCCGTCCCGTCCGATCCGTCCGACCCGTGCCAGAGGGAGCCCGCCGCATGCAGACCCGTTCACCCGATGAGCCGCGCAAACGAGTGGTGTGGGGGATAGCCCTCGTGCTGACCGCGGTCACCGCCCTGTTCGGGGCCGCGCCCGGGGCCGCCTCGGCGGCGCCGTCCCCCGCTGCCCCGCCCGTCCCCGTCCTGTCCTGGGGCCCCTGCGAGGGCGCCGCCCCCGGGGACGCCTTCGAGTGCGCGACCGCCCGCGTCCCGCTGGACTACCGCGATCCGGCCGGGCGTACGATCCCGCTCGCCGTCACCCGCCGGCTCGCGCCCGACCGGGCGCACCGCACCGGCGTCCTGCTGCTCCACCCCGGCGGACCCGGCAACTCCGGTGTGGACTTCGCCCGCAACAGTTACGCGAACCTGCCCGCCTCCCTCCGCGACGCCTTCGACGTCGTCGGCTACGACATGCGCGGCGTGGGGCGCAGCGGACAGATCGAGTGCTGGAACGACAAGGAGTACTCCGGCGCCGTCGACGCCGCACGTGGCGTACCCGGTCCCGGAGCCCTGCGCGAAGGGGTCCGGCAGGGCCTCGACTTCGCGACCGCCTGCCGGCAGCGCGCCGCGGACCTCGCCCCGTACGTCGGCACCGGCTCCAACGCCAAGGACATCGACCTGCTCCGCCAGGCCCTCGGCGAGGAGCAGCTCACCTTCTACGGCCGCTCCTTCGGCAGCTACGTCGGCACCGTCTACGCCGCGCAGTTCCCCCGCCGCGTCCGCGCCATGGTCCTGGACGGCGCCTACGACCCCCGCACGTACGCCGACCTGCCCTACGCCTACGACGCCGCGCAGTTCACCGCCCTGGACGGGGCCGTGGGCCGGTTCCTCGACTGGTGCGCGCAGGACCCCGCCGGGTGCGGCTTCGGCGACGGCCGGCCCCGCGAGGCCTTCGAGGAGCTCAAGCGGGCGCTGGACGCCGACCCGGTGATCACCCCGAGCGGACGCCCCGCGACCGGCTACACCCTCGCCTACCGCCTGATGTTCAACATCAACTCGGGCAAGGAGATCTGGCCCTACCTGGGGCAGGCCCTCAAGGCGGCGCAGGCGCGCCAGTCCACCTTCCTGCTCAACCCGCCCTCACCCGGCTCCTTCGACTTCCTCAACGTCAACCTGGCCGTGGAGTGCGCCGACCGCGTCTACCCGAAGAGCCCCCTGCTCCTGGGCGCGCTGGTCAGCGCCGAAGCGGCCTCCGCGCCGCTGCTGGGGCCGGCGATCGGCTTCGGTCCGCCCACCTACGACCACAACCACGCCACCACCTGCGCCCAGTGGCAGACGGAGCGCCCGAGCCGCCACGAGGGCTCCTACCGGGCGGCCGGCTCCGCCCCGATCCTGGTCCTCGGCACCACGGGGGACCCCGACACCCCTTACCAGGACGCCGTCGCCCTCGCCCGGACGCTGGAGAACGGCCGCCTGCTGACGTTCGACGCCGAGGGGCACACCGCGTACAACCGCAGCGCGTGCGTCAGCGACCTCGCCACGAAGTACCTCGCCACGCTGGCGCTGCCCGCCCGGGGCACGGTCTGCGCGGACGAGGCGCCCCCGGAGGCTCCGGCCCGCCGGACCGCCGCCGTCGAGGTCGACGAGACGCGCGACGTGATCCCCGCCCTGCGCTGAACACCGGCCGCCGCGCGGCGCCCCGGCCGGTCACCGGCCGGGGTCCCGCGCGGTTAGGCTCACCCCATGACTGTGCTCGTATACGAAGACTTCGGCACCGGCCGCCACCGTGAGGCCTCGCTGATCAGGCACGCCCTGGGCAGCGTCCACGACGAGGAGCTCGTGGCCGGCCTTGCCGGGGGGATCGGCTTCATGTACTTCGTCTTCGAGTACGAGGGACGCCTGCCCATCCTCACGATCGTGGCCCAGTCCCACCCCGAGCCGTGGGTGCAGGTCGCGCTCGGCCGCCTCGGCGTCCCGTACGAGGCCACCCGCGCGATGAACCCGCGCTGGGGCCGGGTCCGCGCGGCGCTGGACGGCGGGCAGCCCGCGTTCTGCGTGGTCGACCGCTCCTCCCTGCCCTGGCACGCGGCCGACCCGGACGCCGAGATGACCGGCACCGACCCGTACACGGTCGTCATCGCCGGCTACGACGGCGACGACCTGCTGGTCGAGGACGGCGCGCAGACCCCGTACCGGATCGGCCGCGAGGAGTTCGGCGCCGCCTGGACCGCCCACCGCAAGGGCCGCCACCAGCTGATCGTCCCCACCGGGCCCGCCGAGGGCGAGCCGGACGTGGACGGGGCGATCGCCTCCACGGTCGCGCACCTCACCGGGCCGGTCCTCGGCAACGCCTTCGACGTCAACTTCGGCTTCACCGGAATGGAGAAGCTGGCCGCCCAGCTGCGCGACGGCACCACCAAGACGGGCTGGGAGCGGCGGTTCGGCAGCTCGCCCGAGGCCCTGCGGGCCGGTACCGGGCGGCTGTACGCCTGCCTGGAGGAGGAGTGGACGGCCACGGGTGCGACCCGGCCGCTGTACGCCGACTTCCTCGACCGCGTCGGGCGCCCGGAAGCCGCCGGGCTCTTCCGGGAGTCCGCCGGTCACTGGGCGGAGCTGGCCATGCTCGGCCGGGACGCCGACCCGCAGGCGGGTGCCGAGGAGCGGCGGGCGCTGTTCGACGCGTGCGCGGAGCGCGTGGACCGGTGCCTGGAGCTGGAGCGCGAGGCGGTCCGGGCCCTGGAGAAGTAGGCTTCCGCGCCCCCTTGACGGATGGTTGGTCTGGACCAACCCTACGTGGTGGCGCGCCGGTTCCGGCGCGAACGGGCGAAGGGAGCACCCCCATGATCCGTCGCACCATCCGTCTGCTCGGCCTCGGCCTCGGCATCGCCGCGTTATGCGTCCAGCTGCCCGCGGCGGCCGCGGCCGAGCCGCCGGGGCCGCGCGCGCCCGACACCTGCGCGGTGAAGCCGAAGCCGGCCGGCAAGGTCCTCCAGGGGTACTGGGAGAACTGGGACGGCGCCGCGAACGGGGTCCACCCGCCGCTGGGCTGGATCCCCCTCACGGACGCCCGCATCCGCGCGCACGGCTACAACGTGGTCAACGCGGCCTTCCCCGTCATCCGCTCCGACGGCACCGTGCTGTGGGAGGACGGGATGGACAGCACCGTGAAGGTGCCCACCCCGGCCGAGATGTGCCAGGCCAAACAGGACGGCCTCACCGTCCTGATGTCCATCGGCGGCGCGGCCGCGGGCATCGACCTGAACTCCACCGCCGTCGCGGACCGCTTCGTCGCGACGATCGTCCCCATCCTGAAGAAGTACAACTTCGACGGGATCGACATCGACATCGAGACCGGCCTCGTCGGCTCCGGCAGCATCACCCGCCCCTCCCCGTCCCAGGCCAACCTGATCCGCATCATCGACGGCGTGCTCGCGCAGATGCCGGCCGGGTTCGGCCTGACGATGGCCCCCGAGACCGCCTACGTCACCGGCGGCAGCGTGGCGTACGGCTCGATCTGGGGCGCCTATCTGCCCGTCGTGAAGAAGTACGCCGACAACGGCCGGCTGTGGTGGCTGAACATGCAGTACTACAACGGCAGCATGTACGGCTGCTCCGGGGACTCCTACTCCGCCGGGACCGTCGCCGGCTTCAAGGCGCAGACCGACTGCCTCGACCGGGGCCTCGTCGTCCAGGGCACCACGATCAGGGTGCCCTACGACAAGCAGGTCCCCGGGCTCCCGGCCCAGCCGGGCGCCGGCGGCGGCTACATGGCGCCGGGACTCGTCGCCCAGGCCTGGAACCCCTACGGCGGCCGGCTCAAGGGGCTGATGACCTGGTCGCTCAACTGGGACGGGTCCCGGAACTGGACCTTCGGCGACAACGTCAGGGCCCTCCAGGGCCGCTGACGGCGCCGCCCCTCCCGGGCCCCCGCCCTCAGCCCCCCAGCTGCTTGCGGATCAGCTCGTACGAGCGGACCCGGTCGCGGAAGCCGTAGACGGGCGTGGTCAGCATCAGCTCGTCCGCGCCCGTCCCGCCGGCCAGCTCCGCGAGCCGTCGTACGACGGTCTCGGGGGTGCCGACGGCCTGCTGGGCGCGGAAGCCGGCCACGGCCTGCCGCTCCGGTTCCGTGAACGGGTGGGCGGCGGCCTCCTCGGGCGTGGGGAAGGGCATGTCGCTGATCCCCTGGAGCAGCCCCGCCTTGACCACGTTCATCGGCCCGCCGAGCCGCTGGGCCTCCTCCTCCGTCTCCGCGCACACCGCCTCCACGCACAGCAGCACCCGGGGCCGCTCGCACCAGCGCGACGGGGTGAAAGCGGCCCGGTACCGCTCCAGGACGGTACGCGTGTTCTCCGGCCGGATGTGGTGGGCGACGGCGACCGGCAGGCCGAGTTCCGCGGCGAGCGCGGCCCCGGCGGCGCTGGAGGCGAGCAGCCACGGCTCCGGCAGCGGGCCGAGCGCGACCTCGTCCACGAGGAAGGACAGGACGGCGGCCACGTCCTCCCGGTACTCGGCGTCCGTCGTGGGCCCCGCCCCGCGGCGCAGGGCGCGCGCGATGCCCTCGTCGAAGGTGCCGGGGCCGCGGCCGACGCCCAGGTCGATGCGGTCCTCGTGCAGGGCGGCCAGGGTGCCGAACTGCTCGGCCAGGGTGAGGGGGGCGTGGTTGGGGGCCAGCACCCCGCCCGATCCCAGCCGGATCACCGAGGTGGACGCCGCGGCGTGCGCGGTGAGCACGACCGGCGGGAACGCCCCGATCGCGGGGGAGTGGTGGTGCTCGGCGTACCAGAGCCGGTGGTAGCCCAGCCGTTCCAGCTCCCGGGCGAAGGCCGCGGTGTCCCGCAGGGTGTCGACGGCCCGGGTGCCGGTCTGGACCATCGCGACTTCGAGCGCGGAGAGGGGTATGTCGATCATGCCGCCAGCATAGGGACCGGGCGCCCGGGCCGGCCCCGCGGCGATCCCATTTGCGCCACCGGCAGAGGTTGACAGCGGCCGCACCCCTGCATCACCCTTTCACTACTCAACTAGTGAAAGGGTGATGCAGGGGTGCTGGAATACCGAATCGACCGGCGCAGCGGCATCGCCACGTACCTGCAGATCGTCCAGCAGACCAAACAGGCCCTGCGCCTGGGCCTGCTGGTACCCGGCGACAAGCTCCCGGCCGCGCGCGAGGTCGTCGAGGCCACCGCCATCAACCCCAACACCGTCCTCAAGGCCTACCGCGAACTCGAACGCGAAGGCCTCGTCGAGGCGAAGCGGGGGATGGGCACCTTCATCCGGAAGTCCTTGGGCGGCGCCCCGGCCGACTCCCCGCTCCACGACGAACTCGACGGCTGGGCGCGGCGGGCACGGGCCGCCGGGATGGAACGGGACGACGTGGCCGCACTCTTCGCATCCGTACTGGACCAACACTTCAAGGGGAACGGCGACGCATGACGGACACCGTGATCGAGGCGGAAGGCCTCGGACTGCGCTACGGACGCAAGGGGGCATGGGCACTGCGCGACTGCACCTTCAGGCTCCCCGAAGGCCGGATATGCGCGCTCGTCGGCCCCAACGGGGCCGGAAAGTCCAGCCTGCTGGCCATCGCCGCCGGGCTCGTGCCGTCCACCGAGGGCACCCTGCGCACGGCGCCGCGCGAGGAACTCGCCTACGTCGGCCAGGACAAGCCCCTCTACCCGCAGCTCACCGTCGAGGAGACCCTGCGCCTCGGCCGGGAACTCAACCCCGGCCGCTGGGACGCGGCGACGGCCGAGCGCATCGTGGACGCCGGCGGACTGTCCGGGCGGGCCCGGATCCGCACCCTCTCCGGCGGCCAGCGCACCCGCGTCGCCCTGGCCCTCGCCCTCGGCAAGCGCCCGGCCCTGCTGCTCCTGGACGAGCCGATGGCCGACCTCGACCCGCTCGCCCGGCACCAGCTCATGGGCACCTTGATGGCCGACGCCGCGGAGCACGGCACCTCCGTGGTGATGTCCTCCCACATCCTCACCGAGCTGGAGGGCGCCTGCGACCACCTCCTTCTCGCCGACGGCGGCCGCATCCGCCTCTCCGGCCCCATCGACGAGGTCGGCGCGGCCCACCGGCTGCTCACCGGCCCGGCCGCCGCCTCCGCCGAACTCGCCCGCCACACCGTCGTCGAAAGCCGTACGACGGGCCGCACGCTCACCGCACTCGTGCGCCCGGGCGGCCCCGTCGACAGCCGGACCTGGCAGACGTCCACCCCCTCCCTGGAGGAGCTCTTGCTCGCCCACCTGCGTTCCCCCGATGCCCCGGCGTTCGAAGCCGCGGAGGTGCGGGCATGAGCGCGCCGGCACTGAAGGGCCCGTACTGGGCCACGGTCCGCCAGCACCGCCACGCGGCCTGGCTGCTGGCCGGGATCACGGCCGCCGGCCTCGCCGCGGTGGCCGCGCTGCGGCTCTGGGTCGGCGACCCGGGCCCCGAGGGGCCGTTCGCCTTCGCGACCCGGCCCTACAACCTGCTGCGGCTCTGCATGCAGTACGCGGGCACCGCCCTGCTCCTGCTGCCGCTGCTGGCCGGAGCCTTCGTGGCCGGCCCGATGACCGCGCGTGAACTGGAGAGCGGGACCTGGCGGCTCGCCCTCACCCAGTCCACCACGCCCAGGGCCTGGCTCGGCGCGAAGGTCCTCGTCGCCGGGGCGGTGTCCGCCCTCGGGGCGGCGGCGCTGGTGCTGGTCTACCGCCTCGGCTGGTCGCGGGTCTCCAGCACCTACCAGCTCACCTGGTTCGACCGGGGCCCGTACGAGGCCACCGGCCCGGTGCTGGCCGCCTACTGCCTGCTCGGCGTGGCCCTCGGCGTCCTCGTCGGTCAGCTCGTCCGGCGCACCGTAGCGGCCATGGCCGTCACCGGCCTCCTGACGGGCCTGGTCCTGCTGGGCCTCGGCTCCCTGAGGTGGTCGTTCCTGCCCGTGGAGACGAACAGCATCCCCTTCGCCGGGAACCCGGTGAAGCTGCTGCCGCGCGACTCCCTGCTGACGGACATGGGGCTGCTCACCGCCTCGGGTTCGCGGCTGCCCAACCAGGCCTGCTTCGAGCGCACCCTGAACGCGGACGTCTGCCCGGCCGACCTGAACGTCACCGGCCGGTACGCGGACTTCCACCCGGCCTCGCACTACTGGCCGACGCAGCTGATCGAGACCGCCGTGGTCCTGGCCCTGGCCGCCGCGGCCCTGTACGCGGCGTTCCGGGTGCTGCGCGCCCGCCGCGGCTGAGGCCTACAGCCCGGCACCACCGGTCGCGTCGACGACGCGGCCGGTGACCCAGCGCCCGGCGTCCGAGGCGAGGAAGGCGACGACGTCCGCGATGTCCTCCGGCTGCCCGACCCGGCCGAGCGCGGCCAGCGAGGCCGCGTGCGCCTCGGCCTCCGGGTTGCCGCGCAGCCAGCCGGCGTTGACGTCGGTGTCGACGATGCCGGGGGCGACGGAGTTCACGGTGACGCCGCGGGGGCCGAGGGCCTTGGCGAGGTTCAGCGTCAGGGTGTCGAGGGCCCCCTTCGTCGCCCCGTAGGCCAGGATCTCGGGCATCGCGAGCCGGGCGGCGCCGCTGGAGACGTTGATGACCCGGCCGCCGTCGCGCAGCCGGCCCAGGGCCTCCTGCACGACGAAGAACGGGGCCCGTACGTTGACCGCGAAGACCCGGTCGAAGCCCTCCTCGGTGACCTCGCCGAGCGGGGAGGGCAGCCCGATGCCCGCGTTGTTCACGATGATGTCGACGCCGTCCAGGCCGAGTCCGTCGTACGCCGCCCAGAGCGCGGCCGCGTCTCCGTGCCGGCCGAACTCGGCCCGCAGCGCGAAGGCCCGGCCGCCGCCGGCGGTGATCCGCTCGACGGTCTCCCGCGCGGCGGCCTCGTCGCCGGCGTAGGTCAGCGCGACGGTGACCCCGTCCGCCGCGAGCCGTTCGGCGATGGCCCGGCCGATTCCCCGACTGCCGCCGGTGACGAGCGCGTTCTTGCCCATGAGGAGCTCCCGTATTTCTGTAGTGGTCGTTACACAAAAAACGTAACACAAGATCCAGAACACCCGCAACGCCCGCCGACGTCCCGGACCCGGCGGCCATATTTGACGTGCGCATCCCCTTCGGAGCTGCGACAGTCGCCGTCGTGACCTTGATGAACGTGCTGCTCGACTTCGCCGTGACCGGCCGGATCGGACCGCTCCACTGCGGTATGCCCCTCGCCGGAGCCGAGGAGCTGCTCGGCCCGGGGCGGCCGCACCCGCAGATCGTGATGAAGGGGCCGGACTTCGACGGGTACCCGTACGCCTGGGGCGGGCTGGAACTCGTCGTCACCCGGCGCCACGTCAGCGGCATCTCGATACGGCTCGACCCCGGTTCGGTGGCCAGGCTGCCGCCCGAGGTGCTGCCGGACGCCGGCGCGTACGCGGCGACCGTCCTGCGCGAGGACTTCACCGCCGCCCTCGACGCCGCCGGCTGCGGGCACGTGACCAACCCGGTCCTGACCTTCGACGAGCAGTCGGCCGTCACCACCCGGCCCGCCGGCGTCAACGTGCTCTTCGGTGTGCCGGCCGGAGGCGTGGCCGTCCCGGACCGGGGCCGCTTCTACCTCGAGTTCCTCGACAGGCAGACCGCGTGAGCCCCGCCCCGCGACCGCCGGGCCGCGGCTACCGGTACGTCGGCCCCGGGGAGCTGCGGGCGCTCGTCAGGCCCGGCGGAGAGGGGCGGCCCATCCGGTCGGCCGCGGACCTGCGCGACTGGCTGCGGGCGGCGGCGCCGGGTGAACGGGCCGAGCCCTTCACGTACGTCGTCGACGGCGCCGGTGTGCTGCGGCTCGCACCGCGCCGCAGCGAGCACGTGGCCTGCGCCGGCGGCGGACCGGTGCCGGCCGCCGGCGAGATGGGCTTCCGCGAGGAGGCCGGGCAGTGGCGGGCCCATGTGGTCAGCAACCAGTCGACCGGCTACTGCCCGGACACCGGCTCGTGGCCGGCCGTCGCCGCCGCCCTGGCCGCGGCCGGCATCGCGCACCCGGCAGGCTTCACCCACCCCGTGGTCTTCCGCCGCTGCACCGGCTGCCGCGAGGTCAACATCGTGCGGGAAGAGGACTTCGTCTGCGTCTTCTGCGAGACGGAACTGCCCCGGACCTGGAACGTGGACGGCGACGGGGCGCCGGCGGACCGCCGTTGAACGGTCCGCCGCCCGGACTCAGCGGCCGACCTCGACGACGATCTTCCCGATCTGCGCGCCCGACTCCATGTAGCGGTGCGCCTCGGCGATCTCGCCCAGGCCGAAGACGCGGTCCACCACCGGACGGAAGGCCCCCGCCTCCAGACCGGAGGCGACGAACGCCTCCGCCCGCCGCAGCCGCGCGGGGTCCCTGGTCGTCTCGTGCATCGTGTACGTCCGCATGTTCAGCGCGGGCATGCCGAGTTCGAAACCGGGATACGGCGTCGGCAGGCCGCTCACCGCCCCGTACAGGAAGAGCGTGCCCCCGGGGGCGACCGCCCGGGCCAGGTCCACCACGCCGGGCCCCGCCACGGCGTCGAAGACGAACTCCGCGCCCCGGCCCCCCGTCAGGGCCAGCACCCGGTCGGCGACCGGCTCCTCATCGGTGACGATCACCGCCGCCGCCCCCGCCGCGAGCAGCGCCTCCCTCTTGGCGCGGCTGCGCGTCGTGGCGACCGGCACCGCGCCGACCCGCCGGGCGACCTGGATCGCGGCCAGGCCCACGCTGCTGGAGGCGGCCGTCAGCACCACCGTGTCACCGGCCCGCATCCCGCCGACCTCGACCAGCGCCCCGTACGCCGTCACGTAGGGCATCCACACCGCCGCCCCCTCGACCGCGCCGAGCCCGGCCGGCCGGTGCACGACCGCGGCCGCCGGGACCACGGCCCGCTCCGCGTAGACGGCGTAGTCGTTCATCGAGAACGCCGGCACCACGCTGACCGCCTGGCCGGTCTCGAACCCGGTCACCCCCGGACCGGCCGCCTCCACCACCCCCGCCGCCTCGGCGCCGAGCCGGGCGGGGAACTCCTTGGCGGGCTCGATGTATTGGCCGGCCCGGAACAGCACCTCCGCCCGGTTGATGCCGATCGCGTCGACCCGGACCAGCAGCTCGCCGGGGCCCGGTTCGCCGACCGGCACCTCCTCGATCCGCAGTACCTCCGGGCCGCCGTACTCGTGGAACCGCACCGTCGCGGTCATAGTGCCTCCCCCTCCGATCGACGCCGGTGCGGGAGCCGCACCGCCGTGCCCCACCCAACCTGAAAGTACGACAGCTGTCAAAGTTCGATGGCGGTGGTACTTTGGAGCCGTCGAAGGCGGAACCGGTACGGGACACGGAACACGGGAGGCGGGCGGACCGATGGCGGCAGCGGCAGCGGCGCGGCGGAGCGGCACCCGGACGGACCGCGTCCCGGAACACCCGGACGTCCGCACCATCGGCCTCCAGCAGGTGCTCGACGCCCTGGTCGACCCGGTGCGCCGGAGGATCGTCCGCGAGCTCTACCACGCCCGCCAGGATCTGGCCTGCGGCACCATCGACCTGCCGGTCGGCAAGTCCACCGCCACCCACCACTTCCACGTGCTCCGCGACGCGGGCCTGATCCGCCAGTACTACGTCGGCACTTCCCGGATGAACGCCCTGCGCCGCGAAGAGGTGGACGAGGCCTTCCCCGGCCTGCTGCGCGCGCTGGTCGGCGCACCGGAGCGCCCCTGACGGGCCGGGCGCCGCTTCGCCCGGTCGGGCGCCTGAGGGGCGCCCGCCCGGCGAGCTTCGCCGGCCCCGCCGCCCGACGGGTCCAGGCTCGGACGACGTCCCGTACGGCTCGGTGGGGAGGCAGCGCATGCCCGGTCCTCGGTCCGGCCCGCCCGGACGCGCCCCGGAGGGGTACCGGGCCTACCTGGTCGCGGTGCCGGCCGGCGCCCTGGTGGGGCTGGTCGGCGGCGCGTTCCGCCGGTGCCTGGAAGGCGCCGTCGAACTGCGCGGCCGGCTGCTGGAGACCGCCGACGGACTCGGCGGCCCGGGCCGGCTGCTGATCCCCGTGGCGCTCGCCGCGGCCGGCGCGGCGGTGGCCTGCGCCATCGCCCGGCGCGTCCCGAACGCCTCGGGCAGCGGCATCCAGCACGTGGAGGCCGTATGGCGGGAGGAGGCCGGGCCGGGACCCCGCTCGCTGTGGCTGCTGCCCGCGAAGTTCCTCGGCGGCCTCATCGCCATCGGTTCCGGCCTGGTGCTCGGCCGGGAGGGCCCGATCGTGCACATGGGGGCCTCGATCGGGTCCGGCGCCGGCCGCCTCACCCGCCTGGACGCCGACGACGCCCGGCAGCTGCACACCGCGCTCAGCGGCGCCGGCCTGGCCACCGCCTTCACCGCACCCCTCGGCGGGCTGCTGTTCGTCTGCGAGGAGGTGACCCGCACGGTCCGGCCCCGCATGGTGCTGCTCACCCTCATCGGCACGGCCTCCGCGCTCGCCTGCTCCCGCTTCCTGGTCGGCGACGCCCCGGTCTTCCCGGTCGCGCCGATGCCGGTCCCGCCGGTGTGGACGCTGCCCGTCTTCCTGCTGTTCGGCGCGGTGGCCGGGCTGCTCGGCGCGGCCTACGGCGGCCTCGTCGTGGGGACCCTCTCCGTGTGCGACCGGCTCACCCGGGTGCCGCCCGTGGCCCGGGCCGCGGCCATCGGGGCCGTCGTCGGCCTGCTCATGGCGTACGACCCGCTGCTGGCCGGGGGCGGCGACCCGCTCAGCGAAAGCCTGCTGGCGGGCGCGGTCCCCGCCGTGGCGGTGCTGGCGGGCTGGTTCGCCGTCCGGTTCGCGGCGGGCCCGCTCAGCTACGCGGCTGGGACCCCGGGCGGGCTGTTCGCCCCGCTGCTGGCCCTGGGAGCCCTGTGGGGGACCTTCGCGCACGCGGTCACCGCGCCGCTGCTGCCGGCTGGGGCGGCGGGGCCGGGGGCGTTCGCGGCGGTCGGCATGGCCGCCCTGTTCGCCGGCGTCGTACGGGCACCGTTCACGGGCGTCGTACTGGTGCTGGAGATGACCGGCGCCACCCCGCTCGTCCTGCCGCTGCTGGTCGCCTGCTTCGCCGCGACCGTGGCCGCGGACGCGGTGGAGAGCGAGCCCGTCTACGACAGCCTGCGGCGCCGGATGCTGGAGCGGCCCTGAGCCGGCGGGGGGTGATCGCCAAAATCCCCCCGCCGGGGAGGCCGCTCTGTGATGGTGTGGCCTTCCGATGCCCACCGCACTCCCAGGGGAGGCCGCCGTGCCACCGACACCGCAGCAGATCTTCGAGGGCTACCTCTACGCAGGAACCGTGAGCCGGAACGCCGACGCCCTCGCCGAGACCTTCACCGAGGACGGGGTCCTCGAGGCGCCGCTCGTACCGGACGGCGCCGCCTTCCCCCGGAGGCTGGCGGGCCGCGAGGAGATCCGCACCGCGATGGCGGCGTACTACGCGCGGCCCGTGGAGGGCGGCCGCGCGCCGAACTTCGAGAAGTCCGGCTACGTGCTCCACACCACCTCCGACCCCGACGTCTTCATCGCCGAGATCGACACCGTCTTCGACGGCGACGGTGGCGGTGACGGCGGCGCGGCTGACCGGGCCGTCTCGCTGGTGCAGATCTTCCGTGTCCGGGACGGGAAGATCGCGCGCCTGCGCGACTACTTCGCCCCGGGCCTGGTGGACTGAGTCCCCCTCGCGCACCGCCGCCGCGGGCGGGGGCCGCCGTCCCCGCCCGCACACGGACCGGGCCCGATCGGTGCAGTGGCGTTTCGCCAGGTGAACGCGTTGGCCCAGACGGGTGAGTTCCCCCATCGGGCCCTGTCCCCGTATGGCCGAGGGTCGTTACAACCGGATCGTGATCAAGAACGGCCCGCGCGGGCGCGACGGTCACCGCCGCCCGCCGGCGTTCCCTGCACAGCGACAGAGCGACAGAAAGAAAGACGGCTTTTCCATGAACAACCGCCTGCGGTACCTCGCCGCGACCCTGGCAACCGGTGTCACCCTGGCGCTCACCGCCGGTGCTCCAGCCGACGCGCGTCCGGGCGGGGTCGGCAGCCAATGCGGCAAGTACATCTGCGTGATGACCGCCCACCACAACCGCTTCGTCCAGGACATCACCGTCCAGACCAAGGACGGCCTGCCGGGCACCCTGCGCTCCTACTGGGGCGGCTTCCACGGCCCGAGGGTGATCGCCGCCTCCCACCGGTGGGTGGTGGGCTACGAGCAGGCGAACGCGAAGCTGGTCTGCGGCGGCCTGGAGCGCGACGGCCGGACCATCGAGGACGGCATCTGCGTCACCATCTGACCCGGCACGGCCGCCCCCGGAGCCGCCGGCGGGCCCGGACACCCCCGGCGGCACCCCCGCGCCACGCCCCGCGTGGCGAACGGCCGCGCGGATCGCCCCCTGAGCCGTGCCGCCCCCCAGGGCTCCCTTCCGCCCCACCCCGCGCGGCTGGTTCGCGCTCTGGCCGCCGGCCGCCGCTGCCGTCACCGTCGACAGTGCAGACGTCGACCGAAGGGACGCCCCTTGGCAGCACCGGCAACACCGCTCCCCACCCCCCGCAAGCAGCTCGCCACCGCGTGGCTGGGCCGGTTCCTGGCCCGGTTCGCCGCATTCGTGCAGTACGTGTCCGCCCGCCACACCCACCGACCGGACGTGGCCCTGCGGAACCGGGCCATGCGCGCCGCGAACAGCCGCGGTGTCGACCGCCACGCGCTGGCGCGTGCCACCGGCCTCACCACGGGGTACGTCGTCAAGGTCCTGGCCCGCAAACCCGCCGACGAATAGCCGCCACCGGTACCGGGACCCGCGCCGGGTCCCGGCGACCGCCGCTAGCAGGCCGGCTCGGCGCCGTCGTCCGTGATGCGGCGGCGGACCTGGTCCTCCTGGGCCAGGCGGCGGAGTAGTTCGAAGACCGGGGCGCAGATCGCGAAGACGATCACGGCCCGTTCCGCGAGGGCCACCGGATCGTCGAGGCAGGACGCCCGCTCCAGGTCCAGCCGGGCCACCGACTCGGCCAGCCGCGCGTAGGCGGCCAGCTCGCCCGGGGCGTACTGGGCGTCCAGCCGGCGCAGCTCCTTGAGGGCCGCCGTCAGCCCCTTCACGTGGGGTGACGCGCCGGGCGCCCGCCACTCCAGGGTGGTGAGCAGCTCCGCCACCTCCGCCGCGGCGGCCTCGTCGGCGTCGGTCTCCTCCTCGTCGCCCCCGGGGCCCTGGGAGGCCACCGGCACCGGGAGCGCGTAGCTGATCGCCCCGAGGGCGCCCTCGGTGCTGTGGGCCTGGTCGACCGCCCCGAGCACCTCGCGGGTGGCGGCGATGGACAGGCCGCCGAGCGTGGTCAGGGCCTTGATCAGCCGCAGCCGCTCCGCGTGCTCCTCCCCGTACTCCGCCAGGGTCGCGGCCGTCGCCCGTCCGGCCGGCAGCAGGCCCTGCCGCCGGAAGTACTTGATGCTGGCGACCGGCACGCCGGTGAGCCGGCTGAGCTCCGAGATCTTCATGCGGTTTCCCTGCTGGTCATGCGGTCCGGTCCGGTGTCCGCCATCGGCGGTCCGCCGTCGGCGATTGGACACCACAACAAGATACTGCCAGTATCCAGTCACTGGATACCAGAAGTATCCAACTCAGGAATCGCAGCCGCACCGGAGAATCGATGCCTCACCCCACGCCACCCTCCGTGCTCCGCCGACCCCAGCTGTGGATCGGTACGGGACTCATCGCCGCAGTGGTCTCGATGTTGTTCGCCCTGCTCTACGTGGGCGGCAACGTCAACCCCAGAGGGAACCTGCGCGACCTGCCGGTGGCCCTCGTCAACGCCGACGCCGGCGCCGACGCGGGCGGCCGCCGGGTCAACCTCGGCGAGCAGGTCGTCTCCGGCATCGAGAAGGCCGCCGAGGGCGACAAGAGCATCGACTGGCAGCTCGTCAGCCGCGAGGAGGCCGACAAGCGGCTGGGCAGCGGCAAGGTCTTCGGCGCCCTCGTCATCCCGCGGGAGTTCTCCGCCACGGTGACCGCGCTCGGCGCCCCGCAGCCCGCGGCCCAGGCCAAGCCCGCCCCGCCGGTGATCACGGTGCTGACCAACCAGTCCGCCGGCAGCATAGGGTCCTCCATGTCCTCCCAGGCCGCGCAGAAGGCGGCCCACGCGGCCTCCGCGCAGATCGGCCAGGAGCTCCTCAAGCAGGCCGCGGCCCAGAAGACCCCGCTGCCGACGGCCGCCCAGCTCAAGCTGGCCGACCCGGTCACCGTCACCGTCGCCGACGGCCACCCCGTCGGCTCCCGCAGCGCCATGGGCCTGAGCGCCTTCTACTACGCGCTGGTCCTGGTCGTCTGCGGCATGCTCGGCGCCAACCTGGTCAACTCCCAGGTCGACACCGCCCTCGGCTACCTCCACACCGACTACGGCCCGGTCCGCAAGCGTGAACCCGTCCAGCACACCAGCCGCGTCCGGACCCTCGCCGTCGGCATCGCCCTCATGCTCGGCATGTCGGTGATCATGGGCACCCTGGTCGAGGTCGCCACCGTCGCCGTCCTCGACATGGACGCCTCCCACCTCGGCCTGCTGTGGCTGTACTCGGTCGCCACCATCGCGGTCGTCGGCATCGGCGGTCTCGCCCTGTTCGCCGCCTTCGGCACCCCCGGCATGCTGCTGGCCACCATCGTCTTCATCGCCATGGCCGTCCCCTCCTCCGGTGCCACCGTGCCCCTCCAGGCGCTGCCCGGCTTCTTCCGCGGCCTCGCCGAGTTCGAGCCGCTGCGCCAGATCACCGAGGGCCTGCGCTCCATCCTCTTCTACGGCGCCCAGGCCGACGCCGGCCTGACCCGGGCGTGGACCGCGATGGGGATCGCCCTCGTCGCCGCCCTGCTCTTCGGCTTCGCCGTCACCCGGCTCTACGACCGCCGGGGCCTGCACCGCATCCCCCGGCCCGCCGCCGACGAGACCCCGGAGCCGCCCGCGGCCGCCGAGGCTCCGGCGCCGGCCACGGCCTGAGACGGCCGGCCGGCCGCCGAGGGGGCCCTTCAGGGCAACGGGCGGCCGGCCACAGCCGGGATCCTTGGAAAGGCGGGTTCCGCGCGGTACCCCTGACAGGGCGTACGCGCGGAACCCGCCTTTCCGCATCCGCCCGCCGGTACCGCCCAGGCCAGGACGGGCCGGGCCGGTCGGTCGGTCGGCGGGCGCGGCCCGTGCGCCCCGACCGACGGCAGGAGCGCCCCATGACCACAGGCTGGACCCCCCGCCCGCCGGACGCCGGCCACCCGCAGGGCGAACACCTGCCGGAGCTCGACGTCCCGCCGCCCGGCCGGCAACGGCGCTGGACGGTCCTGCTGCGGCTGCTCCTGCTGCTGCCGCAGCTGATCGTCACGGCCCTCCTCGCCGTCGCCGCCTTCTTCGTGACCGTCGCCGGATGGTTCGCCGCGCTGGTGCTGGGCCGGCTGCCCGACGGCGTCGCCCGCTTCCTCGGCGGGTTCCTGGCGTACGAGACCCGGGTCACGGCCAGTGCGATGCTGCTGGTGGACCGGTACCCCCCGTTCTCCTTCGAGGCGCCCGGCTATCCCGTCCGGATCGAACTGCGCCCGGGCCCGCTGAACCGGGCGGCCGTCCTGTTCCGCCTCGTCCTGATGATCCCGGCGATGATCGTCACCGGTCTGCTGCAGTACGGGTGGGCGGCCGCCTGCTGGGTGTTCTGGCTGATCACCCTCGTGCTGGGGCGCATGCCCGCCCCCGTCTTCGGCGCCGTCGCGGCGGTCGCCCGTTTCCGGATGCGCTACCAGGCGTACGCGATGATGCTGACCTCCGCGTACCCCAAGCGCCTGTTCGGCGACGCGTGGGCCGCCGACGCCCCCGTGGCCGGGCCCGGCACGGTCTCCGGTACCCGCCCGCTGCTGCTCGCCGCGCCGGCGAAGGCGCTGGTGGTGCTGCTCCTCGTCCTCGGGATCCTCGTCGCGTGCGCCTCCCCGACGGTTCAGGTCCAGTTCAGGGACGACGACCGGTTCGAAGGCGTGGAAACCGCAGCGATCCGGACAAGCTGAATGGCCTCCAGGTGAACGCGAGCCGCTCGACACCAGGTCAGCGGCGCGCGTTCCGCCGGGTACCGCCCTCCTCACCCCCCGTTTCCGAGCGGACACGGAGCGCCGCACACCGCCTGAGCTGCCCGAACGACCATTCGTTATCCGATATTCGAACGGCCTGTCCGTAAATCGGCCGTCGACATGCGCTGCACCTTCAGATCCGACAGACTCGGCCGCATCGAAGCCCGACAACGCAAGTAATTGTCGCGCTCAACCTTCACATCGAAAGTGAGTCTTGTCGTGCGCTACCGCTTCGCTGCCGTCTCCGCCGCCGCCCTCCTCTGCCTGGCAGGCGCCACCGGCATGGCCGAGGCCAAGCCCACCAGCCTGTACGCCCCGTCCGCGATGGTCTTCTCCGTCGCCCAGGGCGACGACGCCTCCGCCCCGGTCCTGCGGGCCGCCACCCTCAGCTGCATGCCGACCGCACAGGGCACGCACCCGGACCCCAAGGCCGCCTGTACGGCCCTCAACTCCACCGGCGGCACCTTCGACCGGCTGCTCGCCGCCCCCGACATCAACCGCGCCTGCCCGATGCACTACGCGCCCGTGACCGTCACCGCGGAGGGCGTCTGGCAGGGCAGCCGCGTCGCCTGGAAGCACACCTTCTCCAACGCCTGCTCCATGAACGCGACCCTCAACGGCAACGCCGTCTTCGCGTTCTGAGGCCCGCTCCGCCGGCGGGCCCCGGACGGGCCCGCCCGTCACGGCCTCGGGCCGCCCTGGAGCACCGTCTCGATCTCGCCCGCGACATCGCCGCGGCCGAGCCGCGCGCGGCCGAAGTCGGGCGTGCGCGGCAGGTGCAGGACCAGCTCGTACCCCACGTCGACCCGCACCCGCCCCGACCGCAGCACGAAGTCGTACGCGTGCCCGCCGCGCGTGCGGCAGCCGGACAGGAAGTGCAGGTGGTACCCGGCGGCGGCCACCCCCAGCAGGTGGGCGGGGCTGCGGAAACCGACGACGGTGCCCCGCAGGCCGGTGTGGGTGGCGATCACCTGGCCCGCGACCGCGTCGATCAGCCGGGCGTACGGCCGGTGCTGCTCGGGGAGCATCCGGGTGACGACGTGGTCGAAGTGCCCGTCGACCCGGACGGCGTAGAAGTGGTTGGGGCTCGGCAGCCACCCGTCGATCAGCGCGCGCAGCCCGGCGGCGTCGACCGGCTCCCGGGTCCGCCAGTCGTGCTCCCCGTGGAAGTACGTCACCGCCGCGAGCGGCGTGGGGGGGGGGGGGGGGGGGGGGGGGGGGGGGCGGGGGGGGGGGGGGGGGGGGGGGGGGGGGGGGGGGGGGGGGGGGGGAC
>NZ_JBWKEZ010000038.1:0-10711 GCF_056434525.1 Streptomyces sp. NPDC044002 | reverse complement strand
CCCCTCCCCCCCCCCCCCCCTCCCCTCCCCCCCCCCCCCCCCCCTCTTCCCCCCCCCCCCCCCCCCCCCCCCCCCCCCCCCCCCCCCCCGCAGCCGGTAGCACCGGCCGTCGAGGACGATCATCTCGCCGTCGAGCCGGTCGAAGGTGCCGATGCCGAAGTCCCCGTGCCGGCGGAGCTCGGCGATGGTGGTCGTGCCCTCGTAGACGCCCTCCAGCATGGCCGTCATGGTCGAGGTCTGGAAGATCCTCCCCCTCGGCCGGGGCTCGCCCGGCGGGTTCCCTTCCGGTGCGGTCATGTTCCCCCCTGGTTCCCGTGCGTACGCCGGACCCGCGTCGAGCACCGTAGGGAACCGCCGCCCCCGTCACAACGGCGCGCACGCGGTCGCGCGGGGCGCGCGAGGGTGTGCGCGGCCGGAGCGGCTTCCGCCCGTCGGACGGCTGGGCGTCAGCGGGCGGGCGGGTGCGTGGACAGCCAGTGGCGTGCGATGCGTTCGCGGGTGGTGATCCACGCACCGCCGCGCTGCGCGACGTGCCGCAGGAAGCCGTCGAGCGCGCGGATGCGACCGGGCCGGCCGATGATCCGGCAGTGCAGGCCCACGCTCATCATGCGCGGCCGGTCCGCGCCCTCGGCGTGGAGGGCGTCGAACGTGTCGACGAGGTAGCCGAGCATGTCGTCGGCGGTCGTGAAGCCGTGCACGATCAGGAACTTGAAGTCGTTCGCGTCCAGGCTGTACGGCACCACCAGGTGCGGACGGCCGGCCGCCTCGACGTAGAAGGGCAGGTCGTCCGAGTAGTCGTCGGAGTCGTAGAGGAAACCGCCCTCCTCGGCGACGAGGCGCCGCGTGGCGGGGCTCGTGCGGCCGGTGTACCAGCCGACCGGCCGGCGCCCGACGAGCCGCTCGATCGTCGCCGTGCAGCGCGCGATCTCGGCGCGCTCGGTCTCCTCGGGCACGTCGCGGTAGTCGGTCCAGCGCCAGCCGTGGCCCGCCACCTCCCAGCCGGCCCCGCCCATCGCCCGTGCCGCGTCGGGGTTGCGTTCCAGCGCCTGCCCGACGGCGTGGACGGTGAGCGGCGCGCCGTGCTCCGCGAGCGTGCGGTGGACGCGCCAGAACCCGGCCCGCGAGCCGTAGGCGAACATCGACTCGACGTTCAGGTCGCGCCCGCCGACCACCGGCGGCGCGCCGACGATCTCGTGGAGGTACCCCTCCGACGCCGGGTCGCCCTCCAGGACGCTCCGCTCGCCGCCCTCCTCGTAGTTGAGCACGAGGCTGACGGCGACGCGCGCCCCGCCGGGCCAGGCGGCGTGCGGCGGCTCGGCACCGTACCCGACGAGATCGCGCTGATGCTCCGACACGCGCCGCACCCTACCGCCCCGCCCGGCGGGAACACCGGACGGTGGCCGGGCCGTGTCGGGGTTCATGCGGTGCCGGGGTTCAGGGAGCGGGCCAGGGGACCTCGGTGGCCACGGGGGCGGTGTAGTCGACGCCCGGCACCGAGAACCCGTACAGGCGCCGGACCTCGTCGCGGAACCAGTCGAGGTCGGCGAGGCCCGCGATGGTGCCGGTCGTGGCGGCCTCCCAGCGCTCGGCGACGGCCGCCTGCACCTCGTCGGTGAGCTCCCAGGTGTCCAGCCGGATCCGGCCCTCGTCGTCCTGCGCGAGCGGGGCCGCGCCGGTCAGCTGGTCCCACAGGGCGGCGAGCTGACGGATCGGCGGGACCAGCTCCTCTCCGAGCACGCCGCGCAGCAGGCCGGTGTAGAGGGCGATGCCGGGGATGGCGGTGGAGGACTGGGTGACGGCCGCGCCGTTGACCGAGGTCACGGCCCGCCCGCCCACCGTCTTCGCGAGGCGCTCGTCCAGGGTGCGGGCAGTGGCCTCCAGGTGGGCCTTGGCCACGCCGATCGTGCCCTGCCGGTAGATCGCCGCCGTCAGCGGCGAACCGATGTAGGACAGTGCGGCGGTGGCGAAGCCCTCGGCGAGCAGGCCCCGTCCCGCGAGGTGGTCGATCCAGCGCTCCCAGTCCGCGCCGCCCATCACGGCCACGGTCTGCTCGACGTCGTCGCCCTCGGCCGGTCCGGTCTCGACCTCGCGGACCTCGGGAGTGCCCTGGTCGTCGAAGACGAGGGTCTTGGTGCGGTTCGCCGCGCCGATCGGCTTGAGGACGGAGGCGTACGCGGCACCGGTGTCGGGGTCGGTGCGGCGGGGCGCGGCCACCGAGTAGACCAGGTAGTCGAGCCGGCCGCCGAAGCGCCGCTCCAGGAGCTCGGCGACCTGGTCCTTCATCGCGTCCGAGAACGCGTCGCCGTTGAGGAAGACCAGGTCCCGCCCGGCCGCGCGGGCGATGCCGGCGGTGGCCGCGGTGCGGTACCAGCCGGCGGTGGCGGTACGCCGCGCCGTGGGGGCCTTCTCGAAGGAGACCGCGATTCCGCGGATCCCGGCCCGCCGCAGCCCGGCGAGGGTGGCGGCGAGGCCGTATCCGGCGGACGAGCCGATGACCAGCGCCACCGGGCCGTCGCCCGCGGGGACTTCGGCGGGAGCCGGGCACGCCTGCCACATGTCGTCCACCAGCCGCCGGCAGCCCGTCGGGTGGGAGTCGAGGAAGAGGAAACCCCGGTTGCGGGGGGTCAGTACGCGCTCGGTCACGGTGGCGGTCCTTGGGTCGGCCGGGACGGGGACAACACGACGGCCGGCAACGGGCCGCCGCGTCCCGCCAGTCTGCGACAGCACCGCCGCGGACCGGAGCCGTGGCGGGGGACAACGATCCGCAGTCGATCTTGGAGTGTTCCCCTAAGGGGTGCGCGGCGGGGCGAGCCGGGTGAGGACCAGCAGGGTGTCGACGAGGTCCTCGGCCGGGGCCCCGGTGGCGAGGCGGCGCAGCTGCCGGCCGAAGACCAGGGCCACGGCCGTGCCCGCGAGCCCTTCGGGATCCGGCACGCCGAGGTGTTTCAGCACCCGGGCGGCCAACAGGTCGTAGGCGGCGAAGCACTCGGCGGCGGAGGCGCGCAGCCGTTCGTCGCGGCCGGCCTGGACGTACAGCTCGAACGGGGCGATGTGGCGGCTGTCGAACGCGTCGCCGCCCGCGACCCGTGCCACCACCTCCGCCGCCCGCCCGATGTCGAACTGCCCGTCCGTGCAGGTGTCGGCGAGCTCCGTGAAGTGCCGTGTCTCCTCCGCCACGAAGTGCAGCAGGCTCTCGCGCAGCAGCTCGTGCTGGGTGGCGAAGTGGTAGGTGACGGAGCCCAGGGAGACCTCGGCCTCCCTGGCGATGCGGCGGTTGGTGACCGCGGCGATCCCGTCCTGCCCGATGATCCGCAGTACGGCGTCGATGATGCTCTGGCGGGTTTCGGAGGCACGGGGCATGCCGGCATTCTGCCCCATCGGCCGCAGCGGGCCACGGTCCGTGCGGGGCAGGGGAGTTGGGGCGGTCCGAGGTGTGGACACGGCGCGGTGCGCTCCCTACTGTTCGTTCGAACGAACAGCAGCCGGAGCGAACGCCGTACGGGAGTCGTCGTGGAGATGTCCGGATCGAACGTCCTGCTCACCGGGGCCACCGGAGGAATCGGAGCCGCCCTGGCGGCGCGCCTGACCGCCGAAGGGGCCCGCCTCACGGTCACCGGGCGCCGGGAGGGGGCCCTCAAGGACACCGCCGACGCGTGCGGCGCCCGCACCGTGGTCGCAGACCTCGCCGTCCGCCCGGACGTGCTCCGGCTCGCGGAGGCCTGCGCCGGGACGGACGTCCTCGTCGCGAACGCCGCCCTGCCCGCCAGCGGTGACCTGCTGGACTACACCGAGGAGCAGCTCGACCGCGCCGTCGACGTCAACCTGCGCGCGCCCGTCCTGCTGTCCCGGCTGCTCGCGGCGCGCATGGCGGAGCGCGGCCGCGGCCACATCGTGCTGGTGGGCTCCATCTCCGGGAAGGCGGCGACCAGGTCGACCTCCCTGTACAACGCGACGAAGTTCGGGCTGCGCGGCTTCGCCCTCGCCCTGCGCCAGGAACTCAGGGGCACGGGGGTGGGGGTGTCCCTCGTGCAGCCGGGCTTCGTCCGCGACGCGGGCATGTTCGCGGCGACGGGCGCCACCCCGCCGGGCGGTATCCGGACGGTGACGCCGGGACAGGTCGCCGAGGGCGTCGTACGGGCCGTCCGCCGTGACCTCTGCGAGGTCAACGTGGCTCCGCTGGAGCTGCGGCTGCTCAGTGCCGTGGCAGGGCAGTTCCCCGGATTCGCCGAGCGGGTCCAGGCCCGGGCCGGCGTCGGCCGCTCGGTGCGGCGGATCGTCGAGGCGCAGCGCTCGTACCGGTAGGCGGGCCGTCGCTCGTGGTGCTGGTTCGTTTCGCCCCGCTGCTCGTTCAATTGGCCCGACTGTAGCGGGCGGTGCCGGTCCAGATGCGTTCCAGCCGTACGCGGGTGCCGGGTTTGGGGGCGTGCCAGATCTTGTTGTGGCCGGCGTAGATGCCGACGTGGCCCATGGTTCCCCCTTTGGGGAAGAAGACCAGATCGCCGGGTGCGCGCTGCGCGTGCGGAATGTGGAGTGTGCTCTCGTACTGTGCGTCCGCGGTGCGGGGAAGGCTCCGGCCGGCCTTGCGGAAGGCGTAGAGGGTGAGGCCCGAGCAGTCGAATTCATCGGGCCCGGTGGCCCCGTACACGTAAGGTGCGCCTTTCTTGGAAGCTGCGACGGCCACGGCCTTTATCCCGTAGAGGGAGGCGGCCTGGGCCGGGCGGGCGGGGGTGAACAGGGCGGCGGCAACGGAGACCGAGAGGAGCAGGGCGGGGCCGCGATGTCTCTTCACGCGTTTTTCTGTTTTCGGCAATCGTGATACCTCCGCATTCAGATACAGGAACAAGACCGTGATGGTGACTGTTCTCGGTGACTGCGTAATGGCTCCCGACGACCGCCCATTTTGCACGAAGTGTCCGCACTTGCACGCTCGGACACGGCGCGAGTTTTCCGGGGCGCATGCGGGGCAGGCGCGGTCGTACGAGGAAAGACTTCCGTCGATCGGAAAGGACCACTCCTGATGACCGAGAACGCGTGGGGCTACCGCGAGACGTCCGGGCGGCTGCGGGGCGTCGACCTGAGCGGATTCGAGGTGGAGGCCGTCGACGGCGGCATCGGCAAGGTCGACAGGCACTCGGACGAGGCCGGCTCCGCCTACCTCGTGGTCGACACCGGCCCGTGGATCTTCGGCAAGGAGGTCCTCCTGCCCGCCGGCACCGTCTCGCGGATCGACGTGGACGAGGAGAAGGTCTACGTCGACCGGACCAGGGAACAGATCAAGAACGCCCCGGAGTTCCACCGGGAGAAGCACCTCGGCGACGCCGGTTACCACGGCCAACTGGCCGACTACTACCGCTCCGGCGGCGCATTCGGCGGCCGCCCGCTCTGAACCGCCGCCAGTGGCACCGGAGATGAACGCACACCGGCCCGCGCCCCCTCGGGGTGCGGGCCGGTGGCGGCGGATCAGCCGAGGAAGGACAGCCGTACGGTGCGCCGGGGGTTGTCCTTGTTGGTGTCCACCAGAACGACCGACTGCCAGGTGCCCAGGGCCAGTTCGCCGCCGACGACCGGCAGTGTGGCGTGCGGCGGCACGAAGGCCGGGAGCACGTGGTCCCGGCCGTGGCCGGGGGAGCCGTGGCGATGGCGCCAGCGGTCGTCGGCGGGCAGCAGCCCGGCCAGGGTGTCGAGCAGGTCGTCGTCGCTGCCCGCGCCCGTTTCGATGACCGCGAGCCCGGCCGTCGCGTGCGGGGTGAACACGTTGAGGAGACCGTCGCGCCCCCGGGCCGCCTCGCGCAGGAAGCCGGCGCAGGCCGGGGTCAGGTCATGGACGGTCTCCGCCGAGCCGGTGGTGACGTCGATGGTCCGTGTCGTGAATGTCATCCCGCCCTCCTGGGACGGGCGCCCGGGGACGCGGCGGACGGGCCGTGGTCCGGACGGGTCAATTCCGCGCGCCCGGACCGGTGCCGGCCCCGAGGGCGGAGCCGCCCCAGAGGGCGCCGGGTCCCGCCGCCTCGCGACCGGCAGTGCCGGGAACCCCGTCACCGGCCCGGCCGGCCGCCCCGCCCGGAAGCCCGCCCGGGCGCGGCGGTCCGCCCGCCGCCCGCCCGCCCCGGCCGGCCGACAGGAACTCCCGGAACACCTGCGCGGAGCGCGGGTTCTGCCCGCACTGCCACACACCGTGCGGGCAGTAGTCGGTGATGCTGTGGTACAGCGGCTTGTGGTCGGCGATCCACGCCAGCATGTCCCGCATGTACTCGGCGTTGTCGCCGTTGCGGAACAGCCCCCACTCCGGGTACGAGATCCGCTTGCCGTGCGCCCGCGCGAAGTCGACGTGCTGCTGGAGGCCGTACGGCTGGGTCACCTGCTCCTCGAAGCTCTCTCCGGGCGGCTGGTCGTAGGAGTCCATGCCGACGATGTCGACCACGTCGTCCCCGGGGTAGCACTTCGTCCAGGCGACCGCGTCCGGGCCCCGGTTGGGGGCGAAGTCGAAGCGGAACCGCTGGCCCCGGACCGAGCGCATCGAGGACACGATGTTGCGCCAGTACCGCTTCCAGCTCTCCGGATCGGGCTTGCACCGGTGGGTGTAGTTGAACCCGTTCATCTCCCAGCCGAGCACGATCACGGTGTCCTGCAGCCCGAGGGAGACCAGGCGCCCGGCCAGCCGCCGGAAGTGGTGGTCGTACGCGCCCTCCGCGCCGGCACGCAGCAGCTCGGCGACCCGGGCGTCGGGGACGTCGGCCTCGTTCCGGTCGAGCATGGGCACGTTGAGGACGAACAGCCGGTCCGAACGCTCCTTGCGCCACCGCGCCCAGGTGTGCAGGGAATCGGGCGCCCCCTCGATGTTCGTCCAGGTGTCGCCGGGCAGGTAGGTGTGGCCGGCGCGCAGGTCGGTGCCGCCGAGCCAGTGCGAGAGCCCCTGCATCCGGTCGACGCCGGGCGAGCCGTAGTGGAGGTAGGCCCCCACCGCGACCCCCTTCCCGGGGCCTCCCCCGGACACCCCGTGCGGCGCCGGGGCCGGGGCGCCTCCGGTGGCGAGCAGTACGACGGCGGCCGTACTGGCGCAGGCGCCGGCCATCCAGCGGCCTCTACGGGACATGGTGTCTCCACAAGGTCTGCGAAAGGGTCTGCGGACAGGTCTGTGAACGGGTCTGCGGGCGATGTGCCTCCCCAGCGACGTTAGGCACCCCGTCCGGCCAACGGCCTGTCCGGTGTCCCGATCCTGGACCATTCGCGGTAGCGGACGGCCGCCGCTTGACCCGACCAGGTGACGGCGTGGACATCCGTTCGCCCCCCCCGCCGCGGGGGAGGGGGGCGCGGAACGAACCTCTTCGGCCTCCGGGGCCGGCTGCGGTACGCCCCCGGCCTGCCGCACCCGGCCGGGGCCGCGGGCCCCGGCTGATCAGTCCGAGCCCGGCGCCGGCCCCGCCAGGCCGTGGAGCAACAGGGCCGTGAGGGCGTCGACGATCTCCTCGTCGGTGGCCCGCGGGCCGCCCTCCCCGGCCGTGACGACCGCGTAGCCGAGCATCGAGACCATCGCCCCCATGGCCGCGGCGATGACGGCCGGATCGCCCGGCAGCCGGTGGCCGCGCCGCGCCAGCCACTCCAGGTGTTCGCGCAGGACGCCCGTCTCCCCGGCGAGGGCCGCCCACGCGCGCCCCTCGCCGGGCGGGCCGGCGAAGTTCGTCTGCATCAGCGCCACGACCACCGGCAGGTGGTCGCGGATCACGTCCCACGTGACGGCCAGGTGCGCGCGGAGCTCCTCACGGTCGGTCAGGTCGTGGTCGGCCGGATGGCCCGCCGCGGCGATCTCCGTGTCCGCCTGCGCGCCCAGGTCCTCCATGAGGGCCTGGAGCAGGGCGTTCTTGTCCGCGAAGTGGGCGTAGAAGGAGCCCGTGGCGCGCCCCGCCTCGCGGGTGATGTCGGTGATCTTCGTGTCCAGATAGCCGCGCTCGGCGAACAGCCGCCGTGCCGCGGCCTTCAGTGCCGCCTCGGTCTCCGCGGCCTTCTCCTTGCGTACGCCCACGGGGCGGAACTCCTTGTCGCGCTTGACGTGCCTCTGACCCTCCATCATAGTGAACCCCACTTCGGTGAATGGAGATTCACTGAATCAGGATTCAGGGGGATCGTGTGCGTGTCATCGTGATCGGCGGCGGAGTGGCGGGAGCGGCGAGTGCGATCGCACTGCGGCGGATCGGAGCCGAGGTGACGGTGTACGAGGCGTACGCCGAACCGGCGGGCCAGGTCGGCTCCTTCATCAGCCTGGCCTCCAACGGCCTGCGCGTGCTGCGCTCCCTCGGTGTGCTGGAACGGGTGCGGCGGGCCGGTACCGACGTGCCGCGCCAGCGCATGTGGTCCGGCTCGGGGAAACTGCTCGGCGACGTCCCGCGCGGCCGCCTCGACGGCGACGAACTGCACAGCGTGACCCTGATGCGCGGCGCGCTCGTCGAGGCACTGCGCGCGGAGGCCCTCGCGGCGGGAGCCGAAGTGGTCACCGGCGAGCGCCTGGTGGACGCCGTCACCACCGAGGAGGGCGTACGGGCGGTCTTCGCGAGCGGCCGTGAGGCGCGGGCGTCCCTGCTGGTCGGCGCCGACGGCATCCGGTCGGCCACCCGCTCGCTGCTCGCCCCGGACGCGCCGGTCCCCGCGTACGCCGGCCTCTACAGCGTCTCGGGCACCGCCGACGGCGTCGACACCGAACCCGGCTTCTTCAACATGACCTTCGCCCGCAACGGTGCCTTCCTCCACCTCGCCGCCCCCGACGGCCGGATCTGGTGGTCGGCCCAGGTCGCGTCCCCCGCACCGCCGGACCTCGCCCTGCCCGGCGAGGAGTGGCTGCGCCGCCTCGCAGGGCTCTACGGACATGAGCGGGTGCCGTCCGAGATCCTCGCGGCCACCACCGAACTGCACCGGCCCACGCTGATGCACACGCTCGGAGCGGTCCCGGTGCGCCACGACGGCCGCATCGTGCTGACCGGCGACGCGGCGCACCCCGTCGGCGCGGGCCAGGGCGCCTCGATGGCCCTGGAGGACGCACTGGTCCTGGCCCGGTCGCTGGCCGCGGAGCCTTCGGTGGCGGCGGCCCTCGACGCGTACGACACCGCCCGGTCCGCGCGCGTCGCCAAGATGGTCAGGGCGGCCCGCGGCAACCGCGACGCCAAGACGGCGGGCCCGGTCGCGCGGCGGATCCGCGACCTGGTCATGCCGGCGGGGATCCGCCTCTTCCACGAGAGGGCCACCGCCTGGCTCTACACCCACGACTGCGGCGAACTGCCGGCCGTTCCCCCTCCCGCGGCGCGGACGGCGCGGGACGGGGACGGCCTCCGGCAGCCGGTCAGGCGGGGTGGGCGTCCCGCAGCACGCGGTTGACGACGGCGGAGGCCGTCTCCGGGTCCCGCGCGAACCAGGCGCCCACTTCCTCCCGCACGGCCTCCGCGACGCCGTCGCGCACCGCGGGGCCGCCGAGCACCCCGTGCGTGGCGCCCTGGAACTCGGGCTGGTCGAGCTTCACCGAGACCACCGCGACCAGCCCCTCGCATACGCGGTCGGCGGCGGATCCCGGCTCCGCCGCCGGCAGCGGCCCCCGCCGGCCCGCGAACGCGCCGACGGCGGACGCCAGCCCGTCGCGGAGGCCTTCGGCGTGCGTCCCGCCGTAGGGGGTGGGCGAGCTGTTGGCGAAGCTGAGGACCCGCCCGCCGGGGGAGTCGTGCCACCGCAGGGCCACCTCCACCGTCCCGCCCATCGCGGGGACCTCCCGCTCGAACCCGAAGACCTCCAAGTGGACGGGCGACCCTGCCCCCGTTCCGAGCAGGGCGACGAACTCCCGGGCCCCGCCCGGGGACCGGAACCGCTCGGAGCGCCGCCCGTCCGCGGCGCGCCGGTCGGTCAGCGTGACGTCCAGGGTGCGGTTCAGGAAGGCCAGCTCCCGGAAGCGGTCCGCCAGTACGTCGAACGCGTACTGGGCCGTGCCGAAGATCTCGGTGTCGGGCCGGAAGGTGATCACGGTGCCCGTGCCGGCCCCGGGGTCCGACGGCGCCGTGGCCGACGGGGTGACCTCCACGCCGCGCCCGTACTCCCGCAGCAGGCGGACGCCTTCGTGCCGCAGCTCCGTGGTCAGGCGGCTCGACAGCGCGTTGGCGACGCACAGGCCGGTACCGCCCAGGCCCAGGGCGACCACGTGCCGGCCGGCGTGCCGGCGCCCGGCGGGCAGGCGGCACAGCAGGGCGTCCGCCTCCTCGGCGGGCAGCGCCGGGCCGTCGTCGGCGACCCGTACCGAGCCGTCGGCCGTGAGGGTGATGTGCACGGCCCCGGCGCGGCCGGCCAGGACCTCGTTCACCGCCCGGTCGGCCACCTCGAAGACCAGCTGGTGCAGCCCGCGTTCGCCGGTCGACCCGAGATACATGCCGGGTCGCTTCCGGATGGCTTCCAGACCCTCCAGCACCTGGATGTGGGAGGCGTCGTACTCGATGCGGTCCTTGCTCATGAAGTCCCCCTTCGAAGGTGTCCAGCAGACCTCCACAGCCTAGGTGCGATCTCGCATAACGCCAGGTCAGGACCGGTTTCCCGAATCGGCGTACGGCCGGGTGGGCGCCTCGCGCGGGCCCGGACGGCGAACCGGTCGCGGGGGGGGGGGGGGGGGGGGGGGGGGGGGGGGGGGGGGGGGGGGGGGGGGGGGGGGGGGGGGGGGGGGGGGGGGGGGGGGGGGGGGGGGAGGGGG
>NZ_JBWKEZ010000037.1:0-84396 GCF_056434525.1 Streptomyces sp. NPDC044002 | reverse complement strand
CCCGCGGAGCGGGTCCCACAGCGCTGCGCGCTGTGCCAACGAACCGCTTCGCTTCGCTCAGCGGGAGGGCGCTTCGCGCCCTCAGGGCCGGCCCTTCGGGCCGGTGTCCTACGCTTCGCTCCGGACGGGTTCGGGACTCCGCTTCGCTTCATCCCGAACGGCCTGCTCCGCAGGCGAGGGTGACCCCGTTTCACGGGGTCTGGGTCTTCGGCCCGTTGGGCAGGTCCGCTGCGCTCCCCTGCCCGGGTCCTTCCGGCTCCGCCTCCAGGACCAGCCCGCTCCGCGGGCAGCTGGCAGCAGGGCGGGGCCTCTGTGGAGTGGGGTGCAACGTAGGTTGTGCGTGCCGCGGTGGGGACAGGTAGCGCAGAGGTCGTCGCACCCTCTTGCTCAGAGGGATGACGCCGGTTCGAATCCGGCCCACCCCCACCGCGCGCCCCCTGACTTCAGGCGGCGCCAGGGCAAGGATGACCTCCTGGCGGTGAACCTCCGCCCCGGCCCTGGGACGGAAAGCGCTCTCTCGATTCACAGTGCAGACCTACCCCCGGGCTGTCCTCAAGCAAGACAGCATCCCCACGGAGCCTTTCACCGGCATGATGAGGTGCCACTGGCGTCAGGAGAGCGAGGGGACACCGTGAGTCGGGCCAAGCGATGGACACTCATCAGCGGGGTGCTCTGCCTGGTCACCTGGATGCTCGTCGCAGTGATCGCACTGGTCCCAGCAGCCCAGGACATCCAAGACGCCTTCGGTAAATGGATCAAAGCCCTCGCCGCCGCCCCCGCAATCACCGCGGTCATCGGCTTCTGGGTCCTCGGCGCAAGCGGCGGTCCCCCAGACGGCACCTGGGGCAGCGATCCCGGCAGCTACCCCAACGGCATCGACCTCTGACCAATCCCCGAAACAGGGTAGTGCTTCAAAAGCTTGGCCAGATGAACTCTGGGATCCGCTGAGCATGGGCATCCCACGACCCGTGTCTGTGGTGTTGCGGACCAGTGCAACACCACAGTACTCAACCAACCTGCGCAACCATCGCTCGTGAGTGGGCGGACGTCCCGGGGTGTGGCTCGGAAGGGCGCTGGGCAGCCAACGGACATGATCGCGCAGGCTGTCGTTCGCGAGGCCGGTCGAGTGCCGTCCTCGGTCTTCCGTGTGGCTCCCCTGGAGGGCGAGACGACCTGGTCTCTGATGTGCCGGACCGCCGCACGCTACGGCCAGGAACCCGGCTGGCTGTTGGGGCACTGGCAGTGGAAGAACCATCAGCCCCGGCACCCGGGCGGGACTCCACGCGCGGATGCAGAGGTGCTGCTCGATCGGGATGGCCGAGCCCTGCTGGCGGAACTGTGCAGGGTTGAAGAGGAGGTCCTCGAGCAAGCTCTGCCGTCGTGGCGGCACGGCAAGGAGCAGCTCACCGAGCAGCAGCGGCCGGGGAGCGCGGGAGGGTTGTGGCGGGTCGGCGCCACGGTGGTCGGGCCGGCGGCGCTCGGCTGCCGGCTCTGTGTGGCGCGGCGGAGCGGGCAGGCAGTGCGCGCGGTCCGCTACACCGAGCGTTGGCAGCGTGTGTGCGAGCGGCACCACCGGTGGCAGCTGGATGCCGACGTCGACCACGGGCTGGAGAACCTCGACCTGCGCGGGAGCCCGGAAGTGGCCCGGGCCCAGCGGCAGTGGGCAGGGGTGGAACGTCGGGCGCGGCGGGCCGGGGTGGAGCCGGCCGAGGTGTTCGGTCTCGCGCGGGCGGTGGTGTGCCGGTGGTGGGAACAAGCTCTGGGCTGGGGTGAAGAGCGGATCTGGCCGGCCCGCCTGCACCGGCTCGCGGGTGGGGACGCAGGAGGCAGGTTTTGGTGGTGGCACGCGGTGGCCCGCGACGCGGTGGTCTTTCCCGAGGTCGTCGCCGTGGCCGACGCGCTACTCGACCCCGCCATGGAGGAGCTGGCGTGGGACGACAGCGGGCGGGAACAGATCCGGCTCCGGTCTGCGGACGGTGCGTTCTGCCGGGAGCTGGGCGTGCGGGTAGGGCGTCCGTGGCTGGGTCCTTTGGTGGCGGTCGATTACGACGGGCCGCTGGTCGCCGGATGGCTGGGGACGGTGGTCCGACGGCGCCGCGGCGTCGGGGACCTTGACGGCTGGGGCCAGGACCCGTGGTGGGTGAGTCGGGAACGTCAGCCCGTGTCCACGGGCGTGCAGCTGCGTCTGCTGGCAGAGCGGGAGGACGGCACCATCAGCTGGTGCAAAGCCGTCCCCAACGCCGATCGGGCCCGTCTGGAGCGTCTGCTGGACGAAGCCATCCAGGTACTGGGCGACGTCCATGTCCACGACAGGCGTCCGGTCGCTGAGGCCAGCCGGAACATGCTCCGCTTCCTTGTCAGGGGCAGCGAGGTCTTGGACCGTGCACTGCTGGAGGCTGCCCACGCTGCACTCGAGGCGGGCGTGCCAGCCCGGTTCGTCGGCGAGTGGGGCAAGATCCCTGCTGATCTCGTAGAGGAGATCGCCCGGCGCGGTCCGGCAGGGGACGGCTGACCAGGCTCCCGCGTCAGTGCTCGCAAAACGCTGCGTCCGGGGTGCTGTGCTAGCCCGGGGCAGCGGATCTGTAGCAGACGAGTACCAGCGGTGACCCGCGCTTGGGGCGCGGTCCGTTCGATCGCGTGACGCTCCTCGCAACCGGTGTTTCTGCGCATAGTTCACCTACTTGGCTAACGACATGAGCAGTCATGCACAGGGCGAAGGCCAGGCCGGGGCTGGTTGTGAAGCGGCGTTCAGGGACGCGTCCGGGGGCATACGGCAGCTTCCGTTGCACAAGGCCGCCGCGTCCGTACGGTTCGAGGAGTTGGCGCCCGTTGCGGCCTTTCCCGTGATCCCGGGGAAGCGGTGGGCGCCCGGGTGGTGGTGGTCGGCGACCACCGGCCGGCATGTGGTGCACGGGTCGGCGGCTATGCGCTCCCAGCTGATGCTGCTCGACCGCGATCCCGGCGTCGTCGGCCTGGCCGGGCGGCCGCTGCGGCTGGTGTGGCGCGACGGGCAGGGCCGGGTGCGTTCCTGGGTCCCGCAGCTCTTCGTCCGGTACACCGACGGAACAGCCCTCCTTGCCGACTGCCCCTCCGTCTCTGGCGGTGGCGGTGAACGAGCACGCCTGGCCGCCCGGTACGTGGGTGCTGCGTGTGCGGAGGTGGGGTGGGTCTACCGGCGGCTGGAGCCCCTGGACCCCGTCGTGGAGGCCAATGTGCGGTGGCTGGCCGGCTACCGGCACCCCCGCAACGCCGGCGGCCCGCAGCGGATGGCCGCGGTACAGGAAGCCTTCCGAAATCCGCGGCCGCTGATCGAGGGGGTGCGGGCGGTAGGTGATCCGATGGCCATATGGCCGGCCGTGTTCCACGCGTTGTGGTCCGGCCGCCTGACTGTGCCGCTGTCCCGGCCTGTGCACGAACGGGTCGTCGCCGGACCGGGCAGACCTGCCGGTGTCACGGGCGGTGAGGCGTGATGAGCAGGAGTGCTGCGAGGAGGCCGGTGGTCGCGGTGGGCGGGCACGTGGTCTTCGAGGGCCGCACCTGGCAGGTGGTGGCCATGGACGGCTCTGTCGTACGGCTGGTCGCCGAGGACGGCGCAGTCACCTCGATGCTGAACGGCTACCTGTGCGCGGCTGCCGACTTCGCCGTGGTCGGGGCCCGGACCGCGGTCGGGGTGCCGCAATGGGGGCTGTTCGAGACCGTGCCGGTACGCGAGCAGGAACGCGCGCTGGCCTGGCAACGACACCTTCAGGAGATCGAATGCGGCCTGCCCGGCGGCCCGGGCAGCCCGGGGGTGCCGCGGCCCGCGTACACGCTGGAGCGTCCGATGGGCGATCGGGTGGAGGCCAAGGCCGACGAGCTGGCAGCACTGGGCTGGACGGGGGTGAGCCCGGCGACGATCCGAAGGATGCGGGCCCGCTACCGCCGCCAGGGGCTGTGGGGGCTGGTCGACCACCGCACCACCAAGCCGTCCAGCCGCACCGGGCGCGCCGACGAGCAGGTGGTCGTGGCGGTGCTGGAGGCGCTGAAGCGCCAGCGCGGCCGCTCCAAGGGCACGCTCGCCGGGCTGCGGGAGCTCACCCGGCAGGTCCTCGCCGAAACCCACGGCCCCGGTGCTGGAGTCCTGCTGCCGCCGGTGTCCACGTTCAACCGCCTCGTCCGCGCGCTCGCCGACCCGAGAGAGCTGCCGGGCCGCCCGGCCCGCACCGCCTCCAGCCCTGCACCGCCCTTCACCCCGGCCATGGCGCTGCGGCCCGGGGAGCAGGTCATGCTGGACACGACGCGGCTGGACATCATGGCCGTCTCCGACCACGGAGTGGCCGGCCGTCCCGAGCTGACCATCGCGCTGGACGTCGCCACCCGCAGCATCCTTGCCGCCGTCCTGCGGCCCGCCGGGACCAAAGCCGTCGACGCCGCGCTGCTCCTCGCCGAGATGGCCGTCCCGCACCCTGCCCGCCCCCACTGGCCCGCCTGCCTGCACCTCGCGCACGCGAGCATTCCCTACGAACGCCTCCTGGATATCGATGCCCGGCTGGAACACGCGGCGGCCCGGCCGGTCATCGTCCCCGAGACCGTCATCGTCGACCGCGGGAACATCTACCTCTCCTCCGCCTTCCGCGCCGCCTGCGAAACCCTCGCAGTCAGCCTCCAGCCCGCACCCCCACGCCAGCCCGCCGCGAAAGGGCCCGTGGAGCGGACCTTCGCCTCGATCAACACCCTGTTCTGCCAGTACGTCGCCGGCTACACCGCCTCCAACACCGTCGAGCGCGGCCGCGACACCGAGAAGGAAGCCTGCTGGACCGTGGCGCAGCTCCAGGACCTGCTGGACGAGTGGATCACCGCCGGCTGGCAGCCCCGACCCCACGAAGGCCTACGGCACCCCACGATGGCCCAGACCGTTCTGTCGCCGAACGAGATGTGGGCCGCCCTCATCGCCGCCCACGGATATGTGCCGGCCCCGCTGACCGGACGCGACTACATCGAGCTCCTCCCCACCCGCTGGCACAAGATCACCGACCGCGGGATCCGCGTCAGCCACCGCACCTACGACGACGCCATCCTCAACCCGCTCCGCGGACAGCCCTCCGACGTCCACGCCCGCGCCGGGAAATGGGAAGTCCACCACAACCCCCACGACGCCCGGCAAGTCTGGATCCGCCTCCCCGACGGGCACCTGGCCGAAGTCCCGTGGATCCACCGCGACCACGTCCACCAGCCCTTCAACGACCACCTGTGGCAGCACCTCAAAACCAACATCGAACAGCGCGGCGACAACGAGCAGTACGAGAGCGACCTCGCCGAGGCCCTCCACGCGATCCTCACACGCGCCCGCACCGAATCAGACGGCCGCCCGGCCGCCGGTACGAAAGCAAGAAGAGCGCAGCACGTGCAGGCAGGCGGCCCGGCATGGCCCGCCGCCCTCGGCAGCGGCAGCACCGTCCCGGGCCTCGCGCAGCAGCCGGAAGGCAGCCTGCCTGTACCGGGTCAGGCCGCCACAGACGTGCACGACCTCGACGGTCCGGATTGCCTGGACGACCTTGAAGAAGACGACGAAAACAACGACCAGGACTGGTCGGCGGCTGCGGCTGCCGGCGGCTTCGGCCTCTACGACGCACAGCGGGAGGCGGAACAGTGGTGAAGCATCCCCCGGCACAAGAACTCAGCCAGGACGAACCCCTGCCGCCGACGACCTGGCAAGGCTGGCAGCAGTTCGTCGGCACCACTCCCCCCACACCGCCTGACCCCGATGCACCGCCCCGCAGCGCCGAGGAACGGCTCGCCTACCACTCCGACTTCGTCACCATCCGTACCCCGGCCATCAACACGATCTCGACCACGGTGCGCACCCTCATGGTCCTGGGCCGGCACCAACGGGCCACCGCCCGACCCAGCCTGATCGTCACCGGGCCCCCGACCACCGGAAAAACCACCGCGCTCCTGCAAGTCGGCCGCACCTGCCACCTCGCCGAAACCGCCCGCACCGGCAACCACGACCAGATGCCGGTCGCGTACGTCCTCGTCCCGCCAGGGGCCAGCGCCAAAACCCTGGCGGCGGAATTCGCCCGCTTCCTCGGCATCCCGATCACCCACCGCATGACACAAGCCCAGATCATGACGTCGGTCTGCGACACGTACGGCCGGGCGGGCGTCCGCCTGGTCATGATCGACGAGATCCACCGGCTCAACCCCCGCACCAGCACCGGAGCCGAAGCCACCGACCTGTTGAAAGACCTCACCGAACGCATCGCAGCGACCTTCGTCTACGCCGGCATCGACGTCACCACAACACCCCTGTTCACCGGCACCCGAGGCGCCCAGCTCGCCGGCCGCGCCACCCTCATCGACTGCGACACCATCCCCACCCGACGAGGAACCAGCCAGCCCTTCCGCGACCTCGTCGCCGCCATGGAAGCCTGCCTAGACCTTGACCGGCACCGGCCCGGAAGCCTGGTGCGCCTGGCCCCTTACCTTCACACCCGCACCGGCGGACGCATCGGCAGTCTCGCCCGCCTCCTGCGCCAGGCCGCGATCGCCGCGATCCTCGACGGCAGCGAACGCATCACCAAGGCCGCCCTGGAGACCGTCGTTCTCGACCACCTCGCCGAGGACAACCAGCGCCCCCGGTACCCGGCCAGCCGCACCCCCCGGCAGCCCGGAAGCGGAAACAGCGACGGCCGAACGGCCACAGGAGAGCTGCCGTGAGCAGTCCGACGGCGCCCTTCGCCACCGCCCCGCGGCCGCCGCATCCGGCCGGGGCGCTACGCGTAAGGCCGGTGCCACATGAGTCGCCCGCCTCCTACCTCCACCGCCTCGCCCAGGCGTACCGCCTTCAGCCACGCCAGCTCCTCGAAGGCATCGGCATCCCCGTCCACGGCCACCCCGGCAGCATGCCGGGAGGAAGCGAAATCGTGCTCTCCCCCGCAGCACTCCACCACCTCGCCACCTTCACCCGCATCCCCAACCTGCAGCTCGCCCTGGGCACATTCGTCCACGGGTCACACGGTCCGGATCCCGGCCAACTTACCGCTCGCTGGCAGCCTCTCGAACCCGCCCACCAGCCCACCCGCGCCTGCCCCTGGTGCACCCTCCACCACAGCCACGGGACCACCAGCCAGACATGGGCCTACCACCAAGCACACCAGCGGCTATGCCCACAGCACCAACAATGGGCCACCCCACCCACCGACCGGGCGTCCCTGGACACCCACGCAGTGCCCGAGCTCGTCTTGGCCCATCACGCCCACAAACGCCTCGAGCGCCGGCCCAACCCCACCGCCGCCTACCAGTGGGCCGCCGCGATCACCACCCGCTGGCACGACCAGGAACACCACCTCACCCGACGCTGGCACCACCGACGCACCCGCCTCGCGGACACCAACCCGCCACCCGCCCACCGCAAGTCCTGGGCGCAGACCGGACGCGATCCGGTCACCTACCCCGAAACCGTCACCCTCGCCCGACACCTCGCCCGCACACCCCACCCCCAGGCCGACCGCGGCTTCCTCGACCACACCGCGCGCGTCCTCGGCCTTGACCGGCTCGTACTCCCGCCCCACGACCTGCTCCGGGCCTGGATCCACACCACACAGCAACGCCCCCGACACCCACGCCTATAGACGGACCGTTAGACCCACACAAAAAATCAGTGCGTCTGCGCACACCTGGGAAACTCGACCAACCTGAGAAAACCCCAGGCCACCACCCCGCCCGACAACCGCGAGATCATCCATCGAGCAGGCCCCGACCACCACAACAAACACCCAGCAGCCACACACCGGCCAACCAAACTGAACACACCCAGGCCAGCACACCAGCACAGGCACTACATCAATGGCCCGTCATAGTGGAGTCGACGGAGGCGTCCCAGTCGATCTCGCCTGCGGCGTCGGTGGCAGCCTGGACCTGCTGTCGTGCGCAGAGTAACCACCTCGTGCCCCGATCCCTATGAGGTGGCCAGGTGCTTGATGTGGTTGAGGCGGGCGGCCATCGCCTTCGGCGAGCCCGACGGCAGCTCCGGCGAGGACCACCGGCGTCGCGGCGTCTCGACCTGAAGCCAGTGGAAAGTCTCCCTGTAGGGGGCGGCGTCCCCGACCCATGCCTCGTATGACGAGGAGGAGAACCTGCAGTCCTTGAACTCCGCGTAGGAGACGAAGAACTGCTCACTACCGTCCCACGGCATCCGGATGCCGTGGCTCGTGATCGCCAGCGCCTTGGGCGACCTGGTCAGGACGGGGATGACCGTGCCGTACTGCCAGACGGCCAGGAGGGTCTCGAACGGCGCGAACCGGAACAGTCTTCTGGCCTGCTGCACGGGGCGGTCTTCGAAGTGGCCTTCCCGCGCCACGTAGAGGCCCCCCTCCTTCGGCTGCTCGTACAGGTAGGCCCGTACGAGCGCGGCGATCGAGGCGGGCACCCCGTGCGTCCCCGATGCCTCCGGCGAGGGCCTGGTCTTGGGTGACGGCGAGGGCTCTGCCCGGATGACCGGTTTGGCCGGGACCTTGTCGGCGGAGCGGTTCCTGACGATGCAGATCGAGGCGGGATCACCCCTGCTCCCGAGTTCGGGCAGGGGCCCCGAACGGGCGGTCAGCCGTCTGCGCAGCTCGCGGTAGATCCGCGCCATGTCCAGGAGGGCGGGTGCGTGCGGGATCCCCCGGGTGAGCACGTCCAGCAGTTCCCCGGTGAACAGGGTGAAGGTGGCGTCCACGGGGGCGAGCGCCCTACGCGCCGCTGCCGCCAGGACACAACGCCCCTGGCCGTTCGCCGAGTGCTCGTCGAGCACGGTGTCCGCCAGGTCGGCCAGTTCCTGGCCGGCGGACATGGCACCGCGCAGCGCCCGCGCGGCGTAGCAGCAGTCGAGGACGACCACCAGGCGCTTCGTCTCCTTCGCGGTCCTGTCCCTCTTGAGCGCCCGGCGGATGTCCTCGTAGCGCAGGGCCGAGTCCGGACGATTCTCGCGGGTGTGGGGGAGAGCGAGGAGGAGATCGTCCGAGAACTCTCCGTCGGTGAGTCCGTGTCCGGCGTAGTAGAGCAGGAGGGTGTCTTCGGCACGGGCGTACGCGTCTTCGACGGCATCCACCACGGTACGGGCTTCCATGGGCTGCGCGACCGTGGTGATGTGCTCCTGCGGCAGCCCCCAGGTGCGCGGGTCTGCCAGGGCGTCCCGCATACCGACCAGGTTGTTCCTGACCGCGGGGATGTCCTCGAGGTGTTCGAACGCGTCGACGCCGATCAGGACGGCGCGGGACCGCTGCGGATCCGACAGTCGCAGCGGCATCAGGCGTGCTCCTGTCCGCCGCCGTCCGGGTCCGGTTCCGCTCGCCGCAGTCGGGCTGCCAGGTCCGCGATGTGGGCGGGGTCCGCGTTCCGGTCATCGATGACCACGGTGACACCGTCGCCCTCGATCCGGACCCCAGGCGCCCTGCGGCGCCGTCCGCGCCAGGCCGTCACACCCTGTACGACGAAGGATGCGGTGCCGACGGCGGCGGATACGAGCTCGATGATGACGTCGGCCCCCATGTCGCCGGGTTGCCCCTTGGCCGCCACCAGGGCGAGTTTGGCGTCGTCGGGCAGGTCCTCCGCTTCCTTGAGCTCGCGGTAGAGGGACGCCGCCGCGCCGTCCAGTTCCTCGTCAATCGTGATCTGCAGTCGCACGTGGCCCCCTGCGCGTCGCTCGTTGCGCGAAATCGCGTCCCACCCAGCGACGATGATTCCCCGGCGCCGGACGCCGCAACCGCCGAGGCCGCTGACGCGCGGTACCGGGGCAGGACGGCGAGCGGGCAGCGCCGGGCCGCCCGATCCGGGCCGACGGGTGCATGCCAGTCCACGAGGGTGGGAGGGTCCCGGTGCCTGCCGAGCCAGCCCCGCTCACCAGCAGCACGAGCACGGCCAACGCCTGTACACCCAACATCGGCAGCCCCCGGTCACTCGTCCACCCGAACGCCCGCGACGATCCCACAGCCTGCGAGGCCCTGTTCGCCCCTTGCTGACGGAATCACCCCTGCGCCCGCTCCGCGCCGGTCAGCCGGCCGCCGCTGTGGGCCCCGCCCCGAACAGCGCCACGTCGCCCACGCTCATGTCCAGACGGATCCGCTGGAACCGCAGCGGGTGGCGGAACACCCCGTGGTCGACCGCCCGGTCGGCGCCGACCTCCGCCACCACCTCCGGGCGGACGAGCACCACGTCCAGAACGTCACGGCTCCCCCACGCCGAAGTGAACCGCACCCCCTCGAAGGGATGCCCGGTGCCGGCCGCGGCGAGGTGCTCGCCGACCTGCCGGGAGACATCCGGGCGCAGCGGTACGGTCCGGCCGACCACGCGCAGCCGACCGACCTGGTCGTGGCGGCCGAGAACGAGGAGCTGCGGGCGGGTCAGGGTGCCGGTGACGGCGCCGATGACCGCCTCTGAGGTGTCACGTCTTCTGATCTTGGCCCAGCCGCGATACCCGCCCAGGTATTTGCTGGTCAGTGGCTTGATGACCAGGCCCTCGATCCCGGACACGTCGGTCCAGGTCCGAAGCCAATCCCGGGCCTTCGCCAGGTCCGTGGTCATCGGGACGAGCGTCCACGGGACCGTCAGGGCGTAGTCGGTGAACAACTTCTCCAGTTCAGTCCTGCGGTCCCTGTAAGGCCGCCGCAGCAGCTCCTCGCCGTCCAACTGCAAGACGTCGAAGGCGACGAAGTAGGCCGGCCAGCGGGCGGCCAGGGCCAGGGCGCCGCGGGCACGGGCGGCAGCCCGGCGCTGCAACGCCTCAAACGACAACCGGCCCTCCACCATGTCCCAGACAAGCAGCTCGCCATCGAGGACCAGGCCGGGCGGCAGCTGCCCGGCGGCGGCCACCAGGTCCGGCCACCGGTCCTGGACCAGCACCCCGCGCCGAGTCTGCACCACCACCATGCCACCCGGGCCGGCCGGGGTGAACAGCAGCGCCCGATGCCCGTCCAGCTTCTGCTCATACGCCAGCCCGGCCCGCACGGCAGCCGGGCCCGGAAGCGCCTCGGCAGCCTGCGCCAGCATCGGCTCCACCGGCGGCCGCAACACCATCCCGATCACCCCTCCGCCGGTCCGCCACCTCCAGGGCCAGCCCCGCCGCCGCGGCGCGGCGCGGCGGAGGGCGCCGGACGGCGTACCGGCACCCTGCCTGGTGCCGCATGCCCTTGTGACCTGAGCCGGGAACCCGTCAGGCGCAGGCCGTGGGCGGGTAGATCATCACGCCGCCGGCCGTGGGCACGCACCGCGTCCCCGGAGGCAGGTCCTCGATGACGCCGAGGCCGTCGACGGGTCCGTCGAGGACAATGCGCTGGAGGTGGTCCCGCCCGTACAGGACGGTGCCCGGGTCGGCCCGCGTGCCGGTCAGGCAGACCACAGGGATGCGCGGCGAACCGCCGGCCCGGGACGGCCACCCGGCACCACCTCCTCAGCACCGGCTGGGACGAGATCCAGACGCCTTGAGCCGGCCGCAGGCTACGGGGTACTCCCGAGCTCCCACAGCCACACCGTGTCGGTGCCCCCCACGCTCGTGCCGCTGCTGCACCCCGCGGCCAGCGTCTTCCCGTCCGGGCTGAAGGCCAGCGCCTCGACGGACGCGCCGGGCTCGAAGGTCGCGGTGGAGGTTCCGGAGGCGGTGGACCAGACGATCACCTTGCCGTCCCGGTCACCACTGGCCAGCCGACGCCCGTCCGGGTGGAACGCGACCGCCTGGACCGGGGAGCCGTGCCCCTCCAGCGTGGTGACGTCCTGCCGGGTGGCGGTGTTCCACAGGCGTACCCCGTCGCCCTGGTCGCCGAAGGCCAGGAGCTGCCCGTCGGGGCTGAAGACCGCGCTGTTCGCGAACAGGGCGCCGGGGGTGGCCAGGACGGTGTCGGCCGAGCCCTTCCGCAGCTGGACCGGCGATCCGGCGAGCAGCATCGTCCCGTCCGGGCTGTAGGCGGCCGGGCCGTTCTTGACGTCCTGGTGCAGCGCGAGCCGGGATCCGGTGCCGGTGTCCCACAGGTACAGGCCCCGGCCGCTGCTGGCGGCCAGCGTCTTCCCGTCTGGGCTGAGCCCCAGCTCGTGCACGAACCCGTCCTGGACCTCGCCCGTGGTCTCTCCGGTGAGGGTCCCGACCGTGCGGCCCGTGGCGACGTCCCACTTCAGGATCTTGTGCTCCTCCGCCCGGTAGAGCGTCGTGAGGTCCCGGCTGAAGACGTGCGGCTGAATGTAGTGGGCGATGCTGATCCGGGTGGAACTGCCCTCCTTGCCGGGCAGCGACCAGCGCCATATCTCGCCGTTCCCGCCGGCAGCGGCCAGGGTCTTCCCGTCGGGGCTGAAGGCCAGCTCGTACGTGCTCTTCGGGCCGTCGAGGGTGTTGGTGTTCCGCAGCAGCAGGTAGGCGGGGACCCCTATCGCGGCGGCCGCGGCGGCCGCGGCGCCGCCGATGAGCAGAGAGCGCCGCGAGGGCCCACGGCGGCCCGGCCCTGACACGGGGGTGTCCGGCGCTGCTGCGGGCGTGTCGGGGCCCGGCGGTGCGGGGGTCGCGGGGGTCGCCGGCGGCGCGTAGGTCCGCGTCGCCGCCACGGCGGCCAGGGCACGCGGGTCCTGACCCGCGACCGCTCCCGGGCCCGCCTCCCCCGCAGGCTCGGTGGGAGGCGGGGTCCCTCCGGGCGGGGCCGCCACCACGGTCGGTTCACGGCGCGGCGGGTGGACCCGCCCCGCACCCGCGACGGCGGCCGAGAACCGGGCGGGCAGGCCCTCGACGGCGGGCCGGTCGGCCGGGTCCTTGGCCAGACAGTCGGTGAGGACGGCCCGGAGCTCGCCGTCGATCCCGTCGAGGGTGGGCGGTTCGTCCAGGATCCGCTGGACGACGGCCAGCAGCGAGGGCGCGTCGAACGGGCTGCGGCCGGTGGCGGCGAAGGCGAGCACCGAGCCGAGCGCGAACACGTCACTGGCGGGCCCGGCCCGGTCGGCGCGGATCTGCTCCGGCGACATGTAGGCGTAGGTTCCGATGACCGATCCGGTCGCGGTCAGCGAACTCGCGTCCACGGCCCGCGCGATGCCGAAGTCGATGATGCGGGGCCCGTCCTCGGCCACGATCACGTTGCCCGGCTTCAGATCCCGGTGGACCAGGCCGCACCGGTGGATCGCCGCGAGCCCTTCGGCGAGCCCCGCCCCGAGCCGCAGTGCCGCCGCCGGATCGAGCGGCCCGTGGTCGGCCACCGCGCTGTGGAGGGTGGGGCCCTGGATGAAGGCGGTGACCAGCCACGGGGATTCGGCCGCCGGATCCGCGTCCACGACCTGTGCCGTGTGGAACCCGCCGACCTGCCGCGCGGCCTCCACCTCCCGCGCGAACCGCTCCCGGAACTGCGGGGTGCCCGCCAGCTCCGCGCGGATCAGCTTCACCGCGACCTGGCGGCCGCCCGGCGAGGTACCGAGGAAGACCTGGCCCATGCCGCCCTCGCCCAGCCGCCCCTCCAGGCGGTAGGGGCCGACCCACTGGGGGTCGTGGGGCAACAACGCGTCCATGAGTACCGTCCGTTGAGATGATGGGAAAGTGAGAGGCAGCCGGTCAGGCGAGCTGCCAGAGCTGGATCGTGCTGTCCCACGGGCTGAAGGCCGCCGCGAGGGTCTTGCCGTCCGGGCTGAACGCCAGGGAGGAGAGCAAAGGCGCGGCGGTCGACTTCTCGAACTCGCCGGTGAAGGTCAGGGCGATCCGCCCGGTCTTCAGGTCCCACAGGCTGAGCGTGCCTCCGGTGGCGGCCTTGGCCTGGTCTTTGACGTCGTCGTCCGGGCCGAGACCGAAGCCGCCGCCGACGATCATCGAGTGGCCCGGCCGGTACGCGGCGTGCTCCAGGCGCCGGTGCGGCGAGGCGAGGGTGGCGGCGGGCCGGCCGGTCTCCCGGTCCCACAGCTGGACGCCGGGCCCGGCGCCGCCGATGGTCTTTCCGTCCGGGCTGATCAGCACGCTGTAGAAGGGTACGTCGCCGGGGCCGGCCGTGAACGTTCTGGGCCGCTCCCCTCCGTCGACCTCCCAGAGCAGTACGCTCCTTCGGGTAGCCGTGGCCACGCCCTTGCCGTCCGGGGTGAACAGGACGCCGTACTGCTCGCCCGCCTCGATCTTCCTCAGACGGCGTCCGCTCGCCAGGTCGAAGAGCTGGAGCGTGCCTCCGCCGGCCGCGACGAGGACCGCGCCGTCCGGACTGACCGCGAGGGAGTACGGGGTCGTGGCCGAGAGCGGTTCGAACCCGGAGAGCGCGGGCAGCGGCGCGCGGGTCCGCACGTCCCAGCGCCGTAGTGTTCCGTCCTCGCAGCTGCCTACCAGGATCCGGCCGTCCGGGCTGAACGCCAGGGTGTAGCAGCGCGGGGTGTCCTCCCCCAGCTCGGCGACGGTGCGGCGGGTGACGGTGTCCCACAGCCACAGCTCGCCGGCTGCGGAGCCGGCGGCGGCCAGGGTCCGGCCGTCCGGGCCGAAGGCGAGGTGCTCCACCGACTGGGAGTGGCCTTCGAGCCGGGCCACGGGCCGGGTCCGGTCCCGCTCCGACCCCGATCCCCACCAGGAGTCCCGGAAGAGGTAGGCGGGTACGGCGACGGCGGCCGCGGCGGCGCCCGCCCCGCCGAGGAGCAACGTACGACGGGACAGGCCCGCCCCGCCGGCCGCGCCCGCGGCCGGCGCACCGGGCGGTGCCGCAGCCGGCTGCGTCGGCAGGGCGTGGAACGCCCGCCCGGGCGTGGGCTCGGACGCGGACGCGGGCGTGGGCGTTGCCCCGGGCGCGGGCTCGGCACTGGGCGCGGGCCCGAAGGCACCGGCAGGCGCACCGGACACCATGCCCGGCCCGGTGACCGAGAGCCGGGCCAGCACCTCGTCCATGCCGGGGCGCTGGGCGGGGTCCTTGGCGAGGCACGCCCCGACCATCTCGTGCAGGGGGGCGTCCAGTCCGTCGAGCCGGGGCGGCTCGCTGACGACCCGGTGCACGATGGCCGGCACGGAAGACGCGTCGAACGGGCTGCGGCCGGTCGCCGCGAACGCGAGCACCGAACCGAAGGCGAACACGTCGCCGGCCGGCGAGAGCGCCTCGCCCCGGACCTGCTCCGGTGACATGTAGGCGTACGTCCCGATGACCGATCCGGTGCGGGTCATCGCGTCCGCCCCCGACTCGTGCGCGATGCCGAAGTCGATGATGCGCGGTCCGTCCTCGGCCACGATCACGTTCCCGGGCTTGAGATCCCGGTGTACGAGCCCGCACCGGTGGATCGCGGCCAGCCCTTCGGCGATCCCGGCGCCGAGCCGCAGCACGGCCGCAGGGTCGAGAGGCCCGTCGGCGTCGACCAGCTGTTGCAGCGTCGGACCCGGTACGAACGCGGTTGCCAGCCAGGGCGGGTCCGCCCCCGGATCGGCGTCCACGACCTGCGCCGTGTGGAACCCCCCGACCTGCCGCGCGGCGGCGGCCTCCCGAGCGAACCGCTCCCGGAACCGTGCGGTGCCGGCCAGCTCCGGCCGGATCAGCTTCACCGCGACCTGGCGACCGCCGGCCGAGGTACCGAGGAAGACCTGCCCCATGCCGCCCTCGCCCAGCCGTCCCTCCAGGCGGTAGGGACCGACGGTCCGCGGATCACCGGGGCGCAGCGGCGCGAATGCGGAACTCCTGGCTCCACCAGGGCGTATGGACTCCGTCACGCTCGGCATTGAATCATGAGCCGCCGCAGGGGAGGTTCGAGGGTCCCGGCCGCCTGGCACACCGGTGGCGGAGACCGGGCGCAGTCGGCCCCGGCCAGGACGCACTCCCCCGGGGTGCAGGGCCGTCACGCCATGGACCAGGTTTCCTCGGGCTGGTCGAGGATGTGCGTGAGGGTGCCGGTGAGTGCCTGCTCCAGATCGTGGGCGGTGGGGGCGGCCGGCGCGTCCGGGAGGCTGCCGAGGGAGGTGGGGAAGGGGGTGGCGTTGTTGAAGGCGAGCATGAACCTCGCCGCGTGCTGGATCAGGCTCGGGGTGCCGGCGGGCGTGCGGTCGAGGGCTGCGGTGATGACGCGCTCGCACACCGCCGGGTCGAGCAGCCGGGTGCGGAAGAGCGTCGGGTCGACGTCGGGGCGGCCGGCGCGCCGGCTCGGGGCGGTGGCTGCCCGGTAGGCGAGGTCGAGGATGCGGGTCGCCGGGAGGGCGGCGTCGCCTGCGGTGATCCAGTAGTCGCCCCGTGGGTGTTCGGTGAGGGCCAGGGCCGTGAGGAAGGCCGCGACGGTGTCCTGGGGTACGAAGTCGACGGCTGTGCCGGGGTGGTGGGGCAGGAAGGGCAGCCGGCCGGCCATTGCGGCGCCGAGCAGGTAGTGGAATGCCTGGTGGCGCGCGGTCCTGCCGCTGTGCGAGTCGCCGATGACGGTGGACAGCCGGACGATGGTGGCGGGTAGTGCGGACTCCCTGACCAGTGTCTCGCCGGCGGCCTTGGAGGTGGCGTAGCCGTCCATGCCGGAGCCGTGGCCGGCTCGGGCGATGAAGGCGGTGGAGGTGTGGACCAGGCGTGCGCGGGCGTCCTCGGTGAAGGACAGGACGTGGCCGGTGCCGCGGACGTTGACGTTGTGCAGGTGGGTGTCGGTGGCGGTGAAGTTCACCGAGGCGGCGCAGTGCACGACGACGTCGGTGTCGGCGGCGAGCTTGCGGTATTCGTCGGGGTGCAGGCCGAGCCAGGGGCGAGTGACGTCTCCGCGGAGGTGGTGTCCGGGGACGGGTTTGTGGTGGGTGAGGGCGATGACGTTGGCGTTCGTGCCGTCGAGTGCGCGCAGCAGTGCGGAGCCGACGACGCCGGATGCTCCGGTCACCAGGATGGTGGGTGTGGGCATGCGGTCGTGTCTCCCGGGTGCTGGGCGGTGCGGACGGTGGCGGTGCGGCCGTCGCAGGTGACGTGGAGCGGGACCGGCTGTCCTGGTCGTCCGGTCGGGTGGGCGGTGGACAGGTCCGGGGCGAGCCGAATGGTTGAAGGGTGGGTGCCGGTCAGCCGGGCGACGTGCTCCTGGGCGGCGATCGAGGCGAGATGGTCACGCGGGTGGTCCCCGGCCGGGAGCGCGTAGAGGGCGGCGACTGTGCCGGGCGGGGTGTCCAGGGCTTCGAGGGTGTCGCGGTGCAGCACGGTTGTACTGCTGTCGGCGGTGGAGCACAGCAACTGCGGCACTGGTTCGCGGTCGCGCAGGTACGCGCGGCGGCGCGCCGGTGGTACCGCGGCGAGCGGGCCGGCGGGGACGAGGATGACGGTGAGCCGGAATGCGGCCAGGACAGCTGCGCCGTTGCACAGTTGGAGATCGACTCGGGCCAGGCGCGGGTCGTCGCGGTGGGTGCCGGCGTAGCGGGCTTCGACCTCGATCTCGCCGGAGGAAGGCAGCGGGTCGAACAGGGTCAGGCAGTCGATCCGGTGCGGGAAGGCGATGGCCGTACGGTCGATCGTGTGGTCCCAGCGCCACAGGCTGTCGTGCGGGACGACGTGCAGCGCACCGTCCAGCAGGCCGTGGGGCAGGATGCCGGGTGGCACGGTGCCGCGCTCGGCGAGGAGGGTGCCGTGGGCACCTCGGGAGCCGAGGTGCCACGAGGTGAGGTATTGGAAGGCGGGGCCGTGGAAGAGCGTGGCGCTTTCGTACGGGCAGGGCATGGGGTGCGTGCCGGTCAGCGGTTCGAACCTGGCCGGGCGTTCGCGGGTGTGGACGCGTGCGGTCGCGGTGGCGACCGGGGTGAAGCGGGACATCGCCGGGTCGGCCGCCTGCCACCACATGTCCAGGGCTGCCATGGGGTGTTCGGGTCCTCCTCGGCAGCTGAGGCGGAGCCGGGTGGGTGCCGGGAGGGGCAGCCAGCGTCGGACCTGGATCTCCTCGACCGACCGCACGGCGCGGCCCGTGTGTCGGGTGATCGCGCCGGCCAGGAGGTCGGCCATCGACATCAGCGGCATGGTGGGCACGGTCCAGGACGGGCGGTGGTCGAGCAGCCACGGGTCGGTGGCCGGGTCGGCCACGAGCTCCACCACCGTTTCGTGTGCCGTGTTCCGGGAGGGGGCAGCGGCCAGGCGGGCGAGGACGTCGTCCTGCATCCGCAGGAAGCGGGTGTGCAGCTCTCCGACGGTCCGGTGCTGGTCGAGTACGGCGCCCAGGACTCCGGTGGGGGCGGGTGCCGGGGCGGCGCCGGTGGGTTCGGGTGCCGGGGCGGCCTCGGTGGGCCAGTGGGAGAGCGGCGGCCGGGGCATCACCTGGGCCCGCTCGTGGTCAGCGGGGGGCATGGGGGGCCTCCGCGAGCAGGGCTGCGGCCGTCCCGGCGGTGATGACCACCTGCGGGGCGTGAGCGGGGTGGCGAAGTTCGTCGGCGAAGGCGTGGGCGCCCTGGTGGAGCGGAATCGTATCGATTCCGGCGAGGCCGAGCAGTTCCTGGAGTGCGGGGGTGACCATGCCGCCGCGCCACGGTCCCCACAGCAGGGATCGGACGAGGGCGTCCGGGCGGGCGGCCTGCTCGGCGGCGAGGACCTGGTTGAGGGTCTCGTTGGCCATCGCGTAGTCGCACTGGCCTTCGTTGCCGGTGAACCCCACGATGGAGGAGAACGCGCAGATGAGCCGCAGCGGGTCCTGACGGGTCGCGGAGAGCAGGGCGTGCAGGCCGGCGACCTTGGTGTCGAAGACCCGGCTGAACTGGTCCGTGGTCTTGTCCTCGATGCGCGCGTCCGCGAGGACCCCGGCGCCGTGCACGATCCCGGTGATCGGCCCCCACGTGTTGCGGATCCGGTCCAGTTCGCCGCGTACGGCGTCTTCGTCGCGGACGTCGAGCGCGGTGTACCGGGCCTGCGCGCCGATGCCGCGAAGGGTGGTGAGCGCTGCTGCGACGCCGTCGGGGCCCTCCCCCGCGGGTGTGCGTCCGAACAGGGCGAACCGCGCGGCGGGGTGGCGCTCGGCGAGAACCAGCAGGGCTTCGTGGGTGATGCCCCGGGCGCCCCCGGTGACGACGATCACGGAGGAGTCGTCGAGCGCGGTCGACGCGCCGGGCCGGTCGGTCGGCTCGGTGAGCCCGAGCGTGTGGCGGGTGCCGTCCTCCGCCAGGCCGACGTTCACCTCGGGGCCGCCGTCGAGCAGTTCGTCGACCACCGCGCCGGCCACCTCCTCGGGCGTGCGCCGTCCACGCCGGCAGTCGATGGCCTTCACGGCGACCGCGGGCCATTCACGCCCGGCCGTCCGGGCCAGTGCGGCCAGCCCGCCGAGCCAGCTGCGGAGCGGGTCCGGGTGCGTGTGGCCGAAGCCGCCACCGGTGTCCTGCACGGTGGCGAAGAGGCCGCCGGTACGTAGTCGTGGGGCGGCTTGCCGGGCGAGGCGGAAGGCTTCGTGCTGCACGGCGAGGGCGTCCTGGGGACGGAGGAGGTCGGACAGGCCGCCGAGGAACAGCACACCGCCGGCCTCCGCGGGGACGGTGGTGCCGATTTCGGCCGGCACTCCGCGCTTGTGGAGCAGCCGCACGACTTCTTCGGCCACGCCGGCACCGTCCGGTGTGACGAGGAGGGGGCCGTGACCGAGGCGCGGGGTGGGCTCGCCGGTCGCGGGACAGGCGACGAGGCCGAGCAGCTGTCGGTGCGGCCGGCCGACCGGTGGGGAAGCGGGCTCCTGGGCGGGGGGTGCAGGGGCCAGCGCCCGCAGGCGTTGGGCGATCTCGTCCACGGTACGGGCCGTCAGGAGCGGACCGAACAGAGCCGGGCTGAGGCCTTCCAGGTCGGGGAAGGACGGGCGCAGGGCGGTGAGGATCTGGACCCGGGTGAGCGAGTCGAGGCCGAGGTCGGCTTCGAGTTCCATGTGAGGTGCGAGCAGCTCCGGTGGGTAGCCGGTCTTCTCGGCCACCACGGAGATCACCAGGCCCTCCAGGTCACTTGGTGGCGCGGGGTCGGTGGTGGGTTCCGGCTCGGTGGCCGCGGCGGGGGGAGCGGGGAGCGTTTCGGCGCGGGCGTGAGGGAGTACGGCGTCGGTCACGGCCGGGCCGGGGGAACCCCATGCGGGGGGCAGGGCCGTCGGCGGGGGTGCATCAGGTCCCGGGCCGGTGGCGGCGAGGGTGATCAGCGCTTGGACCGACTTCTGAGCGGTGTTGAGGTAGGCCTCGTGGGCGCGGGCGGTTTCGCGCTGGGCCTCGACGATGGCGCGGGCGAGAGCGTTGTCAGAGGGGTGCGCCGGTGCCTGGACGGCAGGGTTGCCCGTCGTCGTGGTGAGTACGGCTCTGGGGGCGGGGAGCGGGAACCGCTGGTTGGGCGGGTAGCGCCGGCCGTGGTTGGCGCTCGTGATGACCTGCGGGGCGAGCGGCTTCGGTTCCGGGTCGGACGTCGGCTCGGCGTGCCCTGCCCGCAGGGCGTCGAAGGAGAGGGGCTGGCCCAGTGCGGCCAGTTCGGCGAGTGCGTTGTGCAGGCTGCGTACCCCGTGTTGCGCGGGGTGGTCCACGGCGACGGCCCGGTGGGGGCGGCCGTCGAGGATCTGCCGGACGAAGCCGGTCAGGGTGTTTCCTGGGCCGACCTCCACGAAGGTCCGCACCCCGTCGTCGTGCATGCGTTCGATCACGTCGCGGAAGCGGACGGGTTCGGCCACCTGTGCGGCCATGGTGCGGCGGACCTGCTCGGGCTCGAGGGGGTAGCGCTCGGCGGCGGCGTTTCCGTAGACGTCCACCAGTGGTGCGCGAACCGTCTGTTCGGACAGGTACCGCAGCAGCGGTTCCGGTACCGAGGCCACCAGCGGACTGTGGAAGGCGACTCGGGTGTTCAGCCGCCTGGCTGCCACGCCGGCCCGCGCGGCGCGGGCCGCCACGGCGTCGAGCGCTTCGCCGGTGCCCGCGACGACGACCTGCCGGGCGGTGTTGTGGACGGCGATCCACGCCTGTGCCTGGCCGTTCTCGTCCAGGAGGAGCGGGCGGACCTGCTCGGGGGCGGCTGCCAGGGCCAGCATCGAGCCCGGGGTCCTCGTCAGCTCGTGGACGAGTTCGCCGCGCCCGCGGGCGACCCTCATCAGCGTCTGCTCGTCCAGGGCGCGGGCCGCGTGGAGGGCGACGAGTTCGCCGAAGCTGTGCCCGGCCACGCAGTCCGGCCGGATGCCGGCCGCGTCCAGGAGGTTCAGGAGGATCACGCTGTGTGCGGCGATGGCCGGCTGGGCCCGGCGGGTGTCGGCGAGGCGGGCCGTCTGCGCGGCGCGCTCGTCATCGGTGAACGCCGGCGGAGGGAAGACCACCTCGGCCAGCCCGTCGGTGCCCACCCGGTCCCACGCCGCGCGGGCCTGCGGGAAGTGGGCGGCGACGTCCGCTCCCATACCCACCCGCTGTGCCCCCTGGCCGGGGAAGAGGAAGGCGATCCGTCCGGCGCCGGGCCGGACGGGCCCGTAGTGGAGTCCGTCGGCGAGCGAGAGCGGGGCTGCCGGCTCGGCCGTGATCCGCTCAGCGGCCTGCTCCAGTTTGCGGGCCAGGTCGGCGCTGTCGGTGGCGACGACGCACAGCCGTGCCCCGTCCGTGGCGCGGAAGCTGCGCTGGGCCCGGCGGGCGGTCCGGGCGAGGCTGTCGGCCGGGCAGGCGGCGGCGAGTTCGCGGCAGCGGGTGACCAGGCCTTGGGGGGTGTCGGCGGACAGGGGCACGAGCTCGGTCGGGGACGCCGGCAGACAGGGGGCACTGTGGGCGCCGCCCTCCTGCGTGGGTCGGAACTCCTCCAGTGCGACGTGGAAGTTGGTGCCGCCGAAGCCGAACGCGGACACCCCGGCCCGGCGCGGGTGGTCGGCGTCGTGCACCCAGGGCCGGGTCCTGGTGTTCAGGTAGAAGGGGCCGGTGTCGAGTCGGAGCCGGGGGCTGGGCCGCTGGACCTTGATGGTCGGGGGCAGTACCCGGTGGTTGAGGGCGAGCGTCGCCTTCAGGAGCCCGGCGGCACCGGAGGCCGCCTTGGCGTGGCCGATCTGGGACTTGACCGAGCCCAGTGCGCACCAGGCCCGCTCGGTCTCCTCGCCGCCCGCTTCCGGATCCGTGAACACGGCGCGCAGGGCGGCGACCTCCACGGCGTCGCCGGTGGGCGTGCCGGTGCCGTGGGCCTCCACCAGGCCCACGGTTCGCGGGCCGTATCCGGCGGCCGCGTACGCCCGTCGCAGGGCCCGCTCCTGGCCGGTCTGGGACGGGGCGAAGACGGAGACGTCGTTCCCGTCGGTGGACGAGCCGATGCCGCGGATCACGGCGTGCACGTCGTCGCCGTCGCGGTCGGCGTCCGAGAGCCGCTTGAGCGCGAACAGGGCCACGCCCTCGCCCAGCATCGTGCCGTCCGCGCTCTCGTCGAACGGCCGGCAGTCACCGGTGGGTGACAGGGCAGGGGTCTTGCTGAAGCAGACGAAGGTCACCGGGTCGGTCAGCGTGTCCACGCCGCCCGTGACGGCCAGGTCCGAGCGGCCGAGCCGGAGGTCGTCGACCGCGGCGCTGAGCGCGGCGAGCGAGCTGGCGCAGGCCGCGTCGACGGTGAAGCTGGTGCCGTGGAGGTTGAAGCGCTTGGCGATACGGCCGGCGACGACGTTGCCGAGCATCCCGGGGAAGGTCTCCGTCTGCCAGGGCAGGAGGTACTCCGCGATCCGCTCGCACACCGCCTCCGCCTCCGGCTGTGCGAGCCCGCTGTCCAGCAGCGCCTGCCGCCACGCCGGGCGGAAGGAGCGGGCGCCGACCTCCGCGGCCAGCTGGAGCGCGGCGCAGCCGATGAACACCCCGGCCCGGTCGCGGTCCACCCGTGTCATGAACCCGGCGCCGTTCAGCAGCCGGTCGGCGGCGACCATGGCGAGCAGCTGGGCGGCGTCGGTCGCGGCCAGGGCGACGGGCGGGATGCCGAGCGCCATCGGGTCGATCTCGATCCCCGGCAGGAAGGCGCCGCGCCGGGCGTAGGTCTTGTCGGGCGCCGCCGGATCGGGGTGGTAGTGGTCCTCGACCAGCCACCGGTCGGGCGGGATGTCGCCCATCAGGTCCCGGCCCTCCACGACGGCCCGCCAGAAGGCCTCGACGTCGACCGCGCCGGGCATGATCGCGGACACGCCGACGATCGCGATGGGTTCCGCGGACTGGGGCACACGGCCGGGGTTCATGAAACTCCTGACGAAACGGGAAGTCAGACCAGCGGGCGCGGCCGGAAACCGAACGCCTCGTGGGTAAGGAGGACGCCGAAGGTCCGCAGTTGGTGTGCGCGCGTGAGCACCGCCGCGCCCTGCATGAGGTTGCGGGCGATCTGGACGACCGTGCGGGCGGAGGGTTCGGCGAGGAAGCTGCCCGCGGTCCAGCGGTTGAACGCGCCGGCGGCCGGGCTGCACCACACCTGGTAGTCGGCCACCCGGTCCGCGCGGCCGTCGATCGCCCACAGGCTGGTGCTGCCGAGGTACCAGCGGAACACCAGCGCCATCCGGTGGCGGGGATCGGCCTCCGCGCGGGCGACGACGGCGGAATCGCGGGCGGCCCAGTACGCGCGGGTCGCCTCCCACACCGTGGCGACCGGCGAACCGAACACCTCCCGCTCCAAAGCGGCCAGGGTCGCCTCCGGCAGCGCCTCCAGCGAGGGATGGCGCTCGTAGAGGCGGTGCAGCCATCCCGCCCTGGCTGCGAACATCGTGCCGCGTCGCAGGACCTGGACCTTGGATCCGATCTCGAACATGTCGCTGGACGGTGCCATCGCGACGTCGGTGGCACCCGCACCGGCGAGCAGGGCCTTCGCCCTCGGCGAGACCGCCGCCTCCACGGACATCTGGTTCACCGTTCCGGTCACCACGTACGCGGCACCCAGGGCGAAGGCCGCTGCCACGGCCGCCGGATCCCCAAGCCCGCCCGCGGCCCCGACCCGGACGGGCCGCTCCAGGCGCAGCCGTCCGGCCAGTGCGTCGCGCAGGGCCAGGATTTCCGGGAGGACGACGCCGAGTGGGCGGCTGTCGGTGTGCCCGCCGCTGTCGGCCTCGACGGTGACGTCCTCGGCGACCGGCACCCGTTCGGCCAGCCGCGCTTCGTCGGCCGTGAGCTGCCCGCGGCCGACCAGCAGCCTCAGCAGTTCGCCAGGGGCCGGTGACATGAACTGCTCGGCCACCTCCGGACGGGAGACCTTGGCGAACACCGCAGCTCCGCGCTGGATCCGCCCGCTCCCATCCCGGCGCAGCCCGGTGGCGGCGCACCGGACGACTGCCGGGGTGAGCGTCATGTAGGCCGAGGCCGAGATCCTGGGCACCCCGGCTCGCAGGAGCACCGTGGCGGTCTCGTCCTCGGCTGCGGGGCTGTCGGGCTGGTGGATGAGGTTCGCGCCCCAGTTCCGTCTGGCTCCCAGCTGATCGGCCAGCACGGCCAGGGCGCGTTCCAGCCGAGTGGCGGCCATACCTGCGGACCCTAGGAAGGCCAGCATCTCGGCGCGCGCCATCTCCGACACCAGGGCGGTACCGGAGATGCCGTTGGCCATCTCCCCCGCGACATAGGGGAACCGCACGCCGTGCGCCCGGGTGAACTCCGGGTCGCCCAGCCGCTCCGGGTAGAGCGCGGGCAGCCGGGCGACCACGGCCAGGTCGCCGGCACGGTTTCCCGGCCACCCCGGCCCCGCGACCCCTAGCGCACCGTCGGACCTGCGGGCCACGAGCTGGACGGCCTCACCGGTCCGCCGGGCAAGGGCCAGCAGCGGCTGACCGGTGAAGGCCGGCTCCTGCCCGACTGTCGTCACCGTACCCGGCACCAACTCAGAGCCTGCCCAGGATCGCGTTGCCCGGCGCCCGGCTGTCGACACTGGTCACGAAGTCCGTGACCCCGACGAGCATCTCCTCGTAGGTCAGCCGCTCCGGATCGGCCGTGGCGAAGGCCGCCCACGCCTCCTGCGACTTCTGCAGCGGAAGCCCCAGAACCTCGGCGTCGAACCGGAAGGACTCCTCCCTGCTGATCACACCGTCATGGTCGGAGTCGGCCATCGAGAAGACCAGATTGGTGACGAGCGTGATGTACTGCAGCGTCCTGTCGGGCGTCGTCGCCACGCTGTTGGCCATGACCGTGACGAACTGCTCGGCGTCCAGCCGCTTCGCATCAGGGACCCAGTGCGTCCCCGCGACCACGACCTTCCACATCTGGTCGATGGTGGCCACCAGCTGCCGGAACTGGGCGGAGCTCTGACCGCCGTCGGTCGCCCTGGCGAACCTCTTCGCCAGGCTCAAGGTGTCGGCCGGCGTGATGAAACCGTCGTCGTCCACGTCCAGCACTTCGAACGCCCTGAGCTGCTTGCGCCGAAGCAGCGGATCCTGGGCCGCCGCGATGTCGGCGGCCGCGCGCCGGCTCGCTGCCGCCGCCTGCGACACCGCAGCGGAGCCGACCGCAGCCGACGCGTTCGCACCAGAGGCCAGCTGCGTGGCGGCGCCGGCCGCCACGACGCCGACCGTGCCGCGCAGGACACCCCTGCGCGTCATTCCGGAACCCAGCTCCTGCGGTCCACCTGCCGAAGGCTCGGCCATGTCACCAACCATCCTGTCGTGATCTTCTGCGGACAGGGCCCATCCTGCTCACCCCGCGGCCCCGACCGCGATCAGCGTCCGGCGTGTCCACTCGTCGGGGCGTAGCGCGGTTCGACCAGTTGACGCGTCCCCGCGCTTCCAGGCAGTGATCAAAGCTGGGCGTGGTGGTCTCCCCGGCTCGTACGGCGGTACCGGCAAGGGTGAGGACCTCGCGCGCGAGGGACACCCAGGTCGCGGCAGGTGCTGCGCCAGGTGTTCTTGCCGTAGGCCAAGGCGTTGTCGGTCAGGACGCGTTCGACGGTGATGTTTACGGAGGCGAACCAGGCGGTGGCCCGGTTCAGGAATGCGGCGCAGGTCGGGGCGGCTTCGTCGGGCAGGTCCTCGGTGCAGGCCAGGCGGGTGTGGTCGTCGAGTGCGGTGTTCTGGTAGGCGTAGCCGACGCCGCCCCCGCGGTCCTTGTTCGGGCGGCTGCCCGCGGCCCGGCCGAGGGCTTTGTGCCCGCCGCCGTCGGGGATCGGGCCGAGCTGTTTGACGTCGATGCGGACCAGTTCACCAGGCCGGGCCCGTTCGTAGCGGCGGACGGGTCAGCCGGTGGCGCGGGCCAGGGGCAGGAGCCGCCGTTCCCGGTCGATGTCCGCGGGGCGCCGGCCGCGCCCGTGGCGGTGCGGATCGGTGCGCACCGGCCATGGTTCGTCTGCCGGCCAGAGCATAGGCCCGCCCACGGAGCTCGTCGACGAATCGGGGCTGCCCGGGCGCGGGGGCGTGGTCCTCGTCGTGATCCCGGAGCTTGAAGGGGGTGGCCGGTCCGGCCTTCGGTCCGGGCTGTCCCGTCGGGCCGTGGAGTCCGGCATGCGGCACTCACTCCATGTGGTCAAGGATTCGGCCAACCGGGTTCTGCGGGGCCGGGGCGGGCGTTGCGCCGCACGTAGGTTGGCGCGATCGGGGACAACACCACAGGGGCGGAGTGCGCGTGCTGATCACGATCGGGGGCATCAACTGGCGGCCCCGTACGGCGCCGGAGGCGCTGGCGGCGCTCGAACTGCTCAGCAGCCGGCTGCGCGGGGCCGGGGACGACCGCGCGGTCTTCATCGACGTCTACGCGGTCATCACCCGTCAGGTCGTCGACGTCATGCACGCCGAGGACGACACCGGTTTCCTGGACCCGCAGTGGCTCTCCGAGCTGACCGGTCTCTTCGCCGAGGAGGCGCTGATCGCCACCCGTTGCTCGCTGCTCGGCGAGCCGGTGACCAGCTCCTCCTGGCGCCTCGCCACCAGCCACGCCGCGCACCGGCGGACGTCGCCCTGGCAGAGCGCGGTCCTGGGGATCAACGCGCACATCAACTACGACCTGGGGCTGGTCGTGCACAACTACCTGCGTGCGCACCGCGAGCGGATCGACGCGCCGCAGTTGCGCCGGTACCACCGGGACTACCAGCGGGTGAACCGCATCCTGGAGCAGTCGGTGGCCGAGTGCGCGGACGTGCTGGCCGACCGCTACCGCTGCCGGGCCACCACGGCCGCCCGGCGCCTGCCGCTCGGCCGCCGGACGGCCACGTACGCGGTCATGCTGATGCTGGTGTCGTGGCGCGACCAGAGCTGGCGGGACATCCTGACGCTGTGGAAGGCCGATGACGAGCGGACGCGCGCCCGTATCCTGCGGCGGATGGACCGGCGCGCCGGGCGGATCGCTCAGGCCGTCACGACGGGTCCGGTGCTGGGCCGGTCCCTCCGGGGCATCGGCTCGGCGTTGTGGCGCGGCATCGGCTGACGGATGCGGTGATCGCCCCCTCTGCTGGAACGGGTGGAGCCGCGCGCGCCCTGCCCCCCTACAGTTCGTCGAGCCGCAGGACGGTGAGCGCCCGGCGGGTGAGCGTGAGGAGGTCATCGGGCCCAGCGGCCCGGTCCTGGGCGGCCCAGTGCTCCACGGCCGCGGTGAACGCGTCGAGCACGGCGCCCGCGAGCAGGCGTGCCTCCAGGCTGTCGGCAGCTCTCCCCGTCCGCTCGGCGAGTACCGGCTGCAGCCTGTCCCGCATCTCCTGTACGGCGGCCAGCCAGCGCGACCGGAGCGCCGGAACCTCACACATGAGACGGACGAGCGCACGCGCGGGCTCCACGGCCACGAGGCGCCGCTCGGACAGCGGCGTCGCGAACACCCGCTCCACGGCGGCCATCAGCGGCTCGTCCGCGGACTGGGCCGCCAAGGCGTCGACGAGCTGGCCGATGCCGGACGTGACCAGGGGGGTGAGCGAGTCCTCCTTCGAGGCGCAGTAGCGGTAGTAGGTCCGCAGCGAGATACCGGCCGCCGCGGTGATGTCCTCGACCGTCGTTTCTTCGTACCCTCGCTCGGCGAACAGCGCTGCCGCGGTCTCCGCGATCTCGACGCGGGTCGCCTGCCGCCGCCGCTCGGTCAAAGGCGGCCGCCCACGTTCAACCGCCATCGTGCGATCCCCCGTCCCATCTCCGTGCATGTCCGTCCGTCAGGGCCATGGTGCCCGGCCGGGTGGCAGGTCGACGACTTACGGCACGGACTGGCTTTTTGGCATGCCGTGCCAATAAATGTATGTTGGCTGGACCGTCGCAGGTCACAAGCGAGCGATACGAGTCAAGGAGTGCCCATGTCCCGTGCCCGCCCCCGCACGTATCTCGTCACCGGCGCCGCCTCCGGCATCGGCGAAGCAACCGCCGCCCGCCTCCGGACCCAGGGCCACACCGTGCTCGGCGCCGACCTTGCCGGCTCGGACATCGAAGCCGACCTGTCCACGCCCGAGGGCCGTGCGCGGCTCGTTGAGCGTGCCCGGGAGCTGAGCGACGGCCGCCTCGACGCCGTGATCGCCTCTGCGGGCGTCCAGCTCTTTGGCCCGCAGACCGTCAAGGTCAACTACTTCGGTGCCGTAGCCACCTTGGAAGGGCTGCGCCCCCTGCTGGCCGCCGGCAGCGAACCGCGCGCCGTCGTCATCTCGTCCGTCACCGCGATCCACCCCCACGACCCGGCCATCACCGAAGCCGCCCTCAACGGCGACGAGAGCGCCGCGACAACCGCCGCGGAAGCCGCCGTGCAGCGCGGCGAAGGCCACGTCGTCTACGGCTCGTCCAAGAACGCCCTCGCCCGCTGGGTCCGTCGTACCGCTGCCACCGGGCCATGGGCCGGCGCCGGCATCCCGCTCAACGCCGTCGCACCCGGCACGGTCCTCACCCCCATGACCGCGCCCATGCTCACGGTTCCCGGCATACGAGAGGTCCTCGACGCGGCCATCCCCATGCCCCTGCACGGCCACGCCGCCGCCGAGCAGATCGCCCCGCTCCTCGATTTCCTGACCTCGCCCGAGAACACCCATGTCACCGGTCAGGTCGTCTTCATCGACGGCGGGGCCGACGCCGCCGTGCGGGGCGAGCGAGCATGGTGACCCGCCGGACCCCAAGCGCTCGCTGCGGCGAGCCCGCAGCACGTGCCGGTGCCGGTGCCGGGCCGGTGCCGGTGCCGGGCCGGTGCCGGTGCCGTGCCGGTGCCGGGGGTGTGACGGCCTGAGGAGGACGGGGACCGCGGTGAAGACGACGAGGCCGGTGTAGAGGGCGGGGATGCCGATGGGAAGTTGGGCGGGTGGTACGAAGGCCAGGACGAGGGCGAAGGCGACGGCCGTGAACCCGGTTCCGGCGCCAGCCACATACCCGAGATGCCACCGGGGACGCGGAAACTGCGGGGCAGGTCGGGGCGGGTACGGCGGAGGTGGATCGCTGCGGCGTACAGCAGCAGGTACACCGCCAGATACAGCGAGACGGTCATGGCGGAGATGAGGAAGAAGGCCGTGGACACGTTGGCGGTGACGAGGTAGATCGCGGAGATCAGGGTGAGGGCGGCGCCGAACCACATGGCCTTGTGGTAGCCGCGCTTGGGGTCGTGCATGTCGCTGACGTGGACGGCCTCGGACTCGGCTCCTGCGAAGAGGAGCAGGATGCCCGCGAGGAAGGCGAGGGTGGCCAGTCCCCTGGAGGCGGGCAGCAGGCGGGGGCTGCCGGAGGAGGTGGTGACGGCGGCGGCGGCGGCGTGTTCCCAGCCGATCGGATGTCTCCCGGCTGCCGCACCACAAGACGCCCGATGAGTACAACTTCTCGTTCCAGCCCGACCTCGACCCGCGCAAGGTCAAAGACCTCTCGACGCTCTCGTTTGTCGAGGCCAAGGCGAACGCCGCTCTTCTGGGTCCGCCGGGGGTGGGCAAGACGCACATCGCCGTCGCCCTCGCGGTCGCGGCCTGCCGGGTCGGCTACTCGGTCTACTTCACCAGCCTCGGCGACATGGTCCGCAACCTCAAAGCCAGCGAATGGGGACGGGTGTTCGGCGACGAAGTCCTCGCCACTGCCATCCTCGACCAGCTCCTGCATCACTGCGACGTGATCTCCATCAACGGCCCCAGCTACCGCCTCAAGAACCGGCTCAAGGCCATCGAGCGGGACACAGACGTAGCCTGATAGACCACTTCGCAGAAGTGGCCGAGGGCTTGGTCAGTCGTCTTCGAGTCGCTGGAAGATCGTGGTGAACTCGTCGGTCTCGATCAGTCCGACGATGACGTGGGTCATGCTCTCGATACCGGGATCCCTGACGATCAGGCCGTCCGAGACCCAGAAGTAGCGGCCACCGAGAGCCTCGCCGCTTCCGGCCCAGGTCTTCATCAAGCGTTCGACCTCCGCGACCGTGAACACGGTCGCGGTCCAACGGGAGCCGTCCTTCAGGTTCACGAAGACGTCGACGTTGCACACCGCGTCCAGGTCCTCGTCCGGGCTTGGCAGGAACAATGCCTCGAAGGCGTCCGTTCGAACCCGATACCACGGCTCGTCCCAACCTCGTTCGACCGACGTGGGCGATGCGCTACGACTCATCGTGCGAGTGTCCCCGGTCGGCCTTACGAACTCAACCAGGTTCCTCAGCCGTGCTGCTTCCCGCGACATGGGTGCCCACGAGAAGGGCTGGGTCGAGGGGCAGATCGGCTGGTTCCGCCGCAACCACCTCGTCCCAGTGCCCGAGATCGCGACGCTCGCCGAGCTGAACGCGATGATCGACCGATGGGACCAGAAGGAGGAGAACCGCCGGATCCGGTCCCGCCCTCGCACGATCGGCGAGTACTTCGCGGCCGAGCAGCCGCTGCTGGCGCCGCTGCCGCAGGAGCCCGTCGAGACGGGTCGACTCTTCACCCTACGGGTCGACCGCTACAGCCAGATCAGCGTCCGCACCAACCGCTACTCAGTGCCCGTCCGGCTGATCGGCCGCACGTCCGCGCGATGCTGCACGCCTCCGAGCTCGTGGTCTACGACGGCCGGGACGAAGTGGCCCGGCACGAACGGCTGATCGCCAAAGGCGGCACCCGCCTTGAGCTGGACCACTACCTGGAAGCTCTCGTGCGCAAGCCTGGCGCCCTCCCTGGAGCGACCGCGCTCGAACAGGCCCGCTCTGCTGGCCGGTTCACTCCTGTCCACGACGCCTGGTGAAACGCTGCCGTCAAGGCCCACGGCGAGCGGGACGGCACCCGCGCACTCATCGAAGGTCCTTCTCCTCGGCCGGCACCTGCCACACGAGCACCTGGTCACCGGCCTGGCCGCCGCACTCAAGACCGGGGCACTAACCGCGGACGCCGTCGCTCTTGAAGCCCGCACGGCAGCAAACGCCGACACCGCTCCCGTCGAAGTCCCGGAACCTCTGCAGGGAGCCGGACCAGCATCGCCCCGCTGCCGGCTGCCGTCCGGGCCCGCCTGCCAGCCGACAAACGCCCCCTGCCCTCCGTCGCCCACTACGACCAGCTCGCGGCTCCGCCCCGACCGCCCCACCCTCTGAATGAGAGCAACGTGTCCATCCCCCGCCAGCGAGGACCCACCGAGCAGGCCGCCACAGCAGCGATCGACCACGCACGTCGGATGCTGAGACTGCCCACCATCCGGTCCCAGTTCCCCGAGCTCGCCGAAACCGCCGGCCGCGAGCAGATGTCCAACCTCGGCTTCCTCGCCGAACTCCTCCTGGCCGGGTGCGACGACCGGGCCCGCCGCCGCTCAGAGCACCGCATCAAGGCCGCCGGCTTCCCCCGCCGCGGCGCCGAACTCCTCGTCCAGGTCCTTACCGAGCGCGAGGAGAGGAACAGCGTCGCCATCGCCTCCAACGAGTCCTTCTCCGGCTGGACCAAGACCTTCACCGACCCCCGCCTCTGCGCCGCCATCGTCGACCGTCTCACCTTCGGCGGCACCATCATCGAGACCGGCGCCGACTCCTACCGCCTCGCCACCACCCGCGCCCGCGCTGAACAACAGCTGGCCAGGAGCTGACCTGGGCGCACGAGGCTGCGTGAGCATCGTCAGTGCTCACGGCTCCTTGACCACCACCAGCCGCCCACCGTGAATGCGTTCACCGGCCCAGGATTCGGCAGAGTGCGGCGCTCGAACTCATCGTCGATACGAGCAATCAGCCAGCCGAGATCGCGCCGGGCACCGCGAGGGAGGTGAAGCATGACCTCTTCCAGATCATCGCGGGCATACTCCACCTCCAGCCCGGGCTGCCAGACCGGGGATGCGTTCAGGTAACGGCCGGGTTGCCGGAACGCCCACTCGAAACGGGCGATCGCGTCAGCAACCGCACCAGGCCACATCCGCTCATCCTCGACGCGGCGGACAGCTGCACGAGTCCTCGCGGAAACGCCCCCGATCCGCCGAACTACAACGTGTCTGCGAGGCCGCCACAGCTCAGCACGGACGGCCTTCGGGCGCCTACGCGGCATCGCCCTTTCTGATCAACATTCCGCCATCCTGCCACAAACGAAGCTGGCCCCGCACCCACGATCGAGCTCCCCGCCACTCGGGGTGCTCTTACTTCCCACCAACATTCACGCGCTCTTCGATCACGGCGTGATGCCGAAACCCACCGACAAGTGCTCTCGTGTTCTGAGAGCGGCTGTCGGCGGCTTTGGAGAGCACGGGGGGCTGTGTTCGTCACTCGGTGTTGGTGAGAAGTAAGCGCGCTTGGTTGGGTTCGAGTCCGCTGCTGGCCGTCAGGGCAGTCCGATCGGGGCCGGCCTCAGCGGCTGTGATGAGGCTCGCTGAAAGTTTTTCGCAGATCCTCATCAGCGCGAGGTGTACGACCTCGACAACGACCAGATCCTGTGGAGTAACTAGTCCGTACGCTCCGGGGCGGCGCCGGCCTCCTTGGGGGAACCTGCGCGGCTGGCGCCAGGGCACGAACGGTGCTGTGACGTGGTCGCGGGCGCAGTCTCGGGGCCGCTACACGGCGGCTGGCTCGCGGTCAGGGCGGCGCAGGGCTGAGCCGTAGTCAGGGGCCCGGCCTTGCTCTGGGGTCCATGGCTCGCGGTCCACCGCGGTGATCACGCCAGGAACCAGACCCGGAGACCCGCTCCCCACCCGCACCAGCGCGGGTCGGTACCCGCCGTGACCGGGGCGGGACCGGTGGGCCGGCGTTTACGGCCGCCCGATCAGGTGAAGGCACGCAGCCGCGGGCACGGACCGTGGCCGACTCGTCCTCGCCCGGACAGCGCCTACCCGCAGCCGACGCCGCAGGCGCGGCTCACACTTCGGGGAATGCCGGTCGGATTCCGGTGATCTTGCAACACCTGGGCTTTGAAGGGCCCCGGATTAGTTGGCGGACTGTGAACAACACGGACTGGGGCAGCCGCTGGCCTAGGAGTTGTCGTCCGCGTCGGTGGTCGAGCCGCCGCCAGAACCGCCGACCAAGCCTCCAAGACCACCGAACAGTTTTGAGCCGTCCTGAATCCCGACCATTTGCCCAGTTGGAGTGTGGAATCGCATCTGATTGGCGTCGGACGGGGCCGAAGTCACATTGACTCCTTGCGTCCCCGTTGCGGCCAGGCTGTCCCCGTCGGGTGCAAGCACCATAGTTGACGGCGTGGTGGACTTACTGCCGCCGACCACCACGTATACGTGGTACGAGCCGCTATCGACGGCAGGCGTGGTCGCAGTGATCTGCGAGTCGCTGTTCACGCGGAAGGTCCTGGCATTGGTTTCCTTGCGATTCTGATCCCGGAAATACACCCTGCTGGTACCGGTGAATCCCGATCCGGTGATAGTCATTTCTTCACCGCCCGCCACGTCGGCGAAGTACAGGCTCAGTTCGGTGATGACGGGCGGCATGACTCAGTCCTGTCACTTGAGGGTCTGAACGCGCGGAACGTGCTAACGGAGTGTGCACGCATGGTCATGGTAAGTGAGCTCACGTTCCGCCGCATACGCACCAGCCACAGTGTTCACCTCAAACGGCGAGCGTCCGGCCCCCCGTTACCTTTTCCGCGGCTGCGCCACGGGGTCGCGGCCGCGCGCAGGTGCGCCGCCCCGTCGCCGAGGACGTAGTACAGCGAGGCCGGGACGTGCAGGCCGGTGAAGAGCAGGCCAGCCTGCACGGCGGCGTTGCTGAGGGCGTACCCGTCGGAGGCGGTGGAGGGCATTCGGTCCTTGGCGTCGATGGTGATGACCTCGTCGAAGCGGGCGGAGATGAGGTTGGGGAACCAACGCAGCGGGGAGGCGGTGCGGGGCAGGGCCCGTTGGACGGAACCGGAGCCTCGGGGGGGCCTACGGCACGTTCTGCGGTACGGGCGGGGGCTTGGACCACACGAGCTGGACTAGCGAGGCGGAGGAAGGGTTCGAGCGTGCCGCGGGGCGCAGGCACCCGCAGCTAGGCGTTTCGTTCAGATCATCGGACCGTTGGTCGATGTGTGTCGCTGACTGATGCCCAGTGGGCCCGCAGAGTGCCGTTGCTGCTGGACCGGACGCCGAAGCGGGGTGGGCGGTGGTGGGATTGCCGGCAGGTGATCGACGCGATCGCGTTCAAGTACCGCACCGGGACTCCGTGGATGGACCTGCCCGAGCACTTCGGGCCGTGGAAGGGCGCCCACAACCGGCTGCGGAAATGGGCGGCGGACGGCACGTGGGCGAAGGTGTTCAGCGCTCTGCTCGCGCAGGCCGACGCCGAAGGCGACCTGGACTGGGTCGTCGCGGTCGACTCCACGATCGTGCGTGCGCATAAGCACCCGGCCGGGGCCCGCGCGAAGGGGCCCCGGGCGGCGAGCCCGCCTACCATGCCCTCGGCCGCTCCCGCGGCGGACTGACCACGAAGATCCACCTCGTTGCCGACGGCCGCTGCAGGCCGTTGGCCTTCGTCATCACGCCCGGCCAGGCCGGTGACGCACCCGCGTTCGCCCAGGTCATGGACCGGCTGTGGATCATGGACGGCACCCTCATCCCGGTCCGCGACCGGCAGGTCCGCCGCCTCCTCCCGCAACTACCGGTTCTCACCAGGCCGTCCAGGCCGTCGCCACCATGCACGACCTCACCCTCGCCGGGTGAAACAGCCGGTCAAGCGCCGCTCAGGCCTTCCCGCAGCAGACCTTCTGCAACACCCTTCAGCGGCGGCTCCAGAAGTTGCTGCCCGGCGGGCGGGGGTCCAGGGACCAGCCGCCGGCGGCGCGGACGGCCAGCAGGCGCGGGCCCTGGGACATGGAGCCGCTGCCCCGGCCCCGGCCCTCCTGGCTGCACACGCGGTCCGTGTGCCCGCCGCGGCGGTGGAGCCTGACGTCGAAGGAGCCTTCCTTGTTCTCGTCGCCCTGGAAGCGGTACCTGACGTCCGTCTCCGGCCCGGTGTGGGCCAGGACCTCCGGTCCGAAGCCCTCCACCGGGCCGTCGAAGGGACGCAGCGTCGTCACCGGGCGGAGCCGGATCATCCACCGGCCGCTCGCGTGGACTCGCAGCCGCAACGGCTCGTCCTGGTCCTGGTAGACGACGCCCATGCCGTGCAGATCCGGGATCCGGCTGCTCAGGACGTTCCGCCAGTGACGGGTGTGCATGGCGCCCGAGGTGACCTCGATCAGTCCGCCTCCCTCCCTCATCACGTCGACCACCACGTAGCCGTCCGTCAGGGTGAGGCCGGGTTCCACGTCCTCCGTTCCCTGCCCCGCGTACTCGAAGTACGGGAACTCCGGGCCATACCGCTCCGTGAGGTCGTTGCGCCGCTCCAGGAGGACGCTCAGGGGCGGGCCTAGGGGCACGAAGGCGGGGGTCAGGGGTGAGGCGGCGGTGGGTACGAGGGAGGGCGTGGCACCCGGTGCCGGCCCGTCGGCCTGCGCGGCCGGGACGGGCACCGGAGCCAGGCACGGGGCCGGTACGGGCGCGGGTACGGGCACGTGCCGGGCGGCGGCGGGCGGTGCGGGGTGGGAGGCGGTGTTCGGCGCCGGCCCGTCCGTCTTCACGACCGGGACGGATACGGGACCCGGAGCGGGTACGGGGCCGGCGGGCGATGCGAGGGCGGGGAGTCCTGAGGGGGCCGAGAGGCCGAAGTCCGAGGCCAGGCCCGGGAGTCCGGAGGCGTACCCCTGGCCCACCGCGCGGAACTTCCACCCCCTGTCCCTGCGGTAGAACTCGCCCAGCAGGATCGCCGCCTCCGTCGTCGCGTCCTCGATCTCGTACAGCGCCAGCTGGGCCCCGGTGGCCGCGCTCACCGCCCGCAGGTACAGCTCCGCGACCTCCCCGAAGGTCCCGCCGTCGCAGGACGCCGCGATCACGATCCGCTCCACGGCCTGCTCGACCCGGCGGGGGTGAACTCCAGCCAGTCCCCGACGGCCCCGTCGTCCCCCTCGACCTTTCCCACCAGCCGCACGCCGCTCCCCGCGTGCTCGGGCTGGTTGTGGAACACCAGGTCTTCCTGCCCCCTGACCTTGCCGCCCGCGTCGACCAGCAGCGCGGCCGCGTCGACCTCCGGTGCGCCCGGCCCACCGGACCGGCACACGACGGCGACCCGGACAGGCTCACCGCTCAGCGGAAGGTTTCCCCCCTTGATGATCTGTGTCATGGCGGCATCCTGGCACTCGCCCGGCGGCGACGGCAGACGGGGTCTGCGGAGTGGACATTGACGAACCATCAGCGCAGGTCGAGCCGCAGGAAGCCGCGGGGGTGACCGTCCAGCACCGAGGTGGTGGCCGGCAGCAGTGGATCTTCGAGAGAGCGGGCAGGTCAGGCATGGAACTGGTGGGTGGGCGGTGCGGCTGGAGCCCCTGGAGGAGCGGCACCACGACGGGCTGTGCGAGGCGGTGCATGACGGGAACCTGTGGGAGCTCGGGGTGACCATGGTGCCGCACCCGAGCAATGTGCGCGGTTTCATAGCCGACGCCGTCGCGGCGCGCGAGGCCGGCCGGGAGCTGGCGTACGCGACCGTGGATCTGGCTACGGGAAGGATCGCGGGCTCGACCCGGCTGATGATGATCAACACGGTGCACCGCCGGCTGGAGATCGGCTGGACCTTCCTCGGCCGGACCTGGCAGCGCACGGGGGTGAACACCGAGGCCAAGCTGCTGATGCTCACGCACGCCTTCGAAAACCTCGGGATGAACCGGGTCGAGCTGCTGACGGACGTGCGCAACGCCGCTTCGCGGGCCGCGATCGCGCGCCTCGGCGCGACCCAGGAGGGGATCATGCGCCAGCACATGGTGATGCGCGGCGGCCATGTCCGGGACACGGTGGTCTTCGCCCTCACGCGCCCCGAGTGGCCGGACGCGAGGCGGGCCTTGCGCGAGCGGCTGACGGCCGGGCACGCGGGCTGAGCTGCCGGACGGGCGGCTTACGGACGTGGCGTCCCTACGGGTGTTCCCTGCTTTCGGCGTCTGACCGTTGGCCACGTGACGAGGGTTCGCAGGTACGTCTGTTGGTGCCGCTTCAGCGTCACGCAGGCGGTGGGGGGCACGCTGCGGGCGGCGGGTGTGCCGCCCGCCGTACGTCGCCCGTCTGCGTGAGGATGCCTGATGACCGAGCCCGTCGCGTTCCCCAAGGACCGCACCTGCCCGTACCACCCGCCAGCCGCCTATGACCCGCTCCGGGGTGGTGCCCCGCTCAAGCGGGTGACGTTCTTCGACGGCCGTTCGGTGTGGGCGGTGACCGGACACGCCGCCGCGAGGGCGCTGTTGGGGGACGCGCGGTTGTCCAGCGACAGCGAGAACGAGGCGTTCCCCGTGCCGTCCGAGCGCTACGTCGGGCTGTTGCGCCGTCGCACGCCGCTGCTGGGCGTCGACGACCCCGAGCACAACCGCCAGCGCCGGCTCCTGATCCCGGGCTTCACGCTCAAGCGCACCCACGCGATGCGCCCGCGAATCCAGGAGATCGTCGACCAGCTGATCGACGACATGATCGCCAAGGGCCCGACGGCGGAACTGGTGGGCGACTTCGCCCTGCCGATGCCGTCGAAGGTCATCTGCTCGATGCTCGGCGTGCCGTACGCGGACCACTCCTTCTTCGAGGAGCAGTCGCGCCGGCTGTTGCGCGGCCCCGAGCTGTCCGATGTGGAGGACGCGAGGGACCGTCTGGAGGACTATCTGCGGGTGCTGATCGAGGCCAAGCGGGCGGAGCCGGGCGAGGGCATGCTCGACGACATCATCCGCGAGCAGACCGCCGGGGGCGAGTTCGACGCCGAGGAACTGGCGGGGCTGGCGTTCATCCTGCTCATCGCCGGCCACGAGACCACGGCCAACATGGTCTCGCTGGGCGCCTACACCCTGCTGGAGCACCCCGAACGGCTGGCCGAGCTGCGGGCGGACCCCTCGCTCGTACCGACGGCCGTCGAGGAGCTGATGAGGTACCTGTCCATCGTCGAAGGGATGCTGCGCGTCGCCGTCGAGGACATCGAGATCGCCGGGGAGACGATCCGCAAGGACGACGGAGTGGTCTTCTCCCTCTCCCTCGTCAACCGCGACGAGAGCGTCTACCCGGACCCCGACGTGCTCGACTGGCAGCGCTCGGCGCGCCACCACGTCGGCTTCGGCTTCGGCATCCACCAGTGCCTCGGGCAGAACCTGGCCCGCGCGGAGATGGAGATCGCCCTGGGCACCCTGATCGCCCGGCTTCCCGGGCTGCGGCTGGACGCACCCGCGCAGGAGATCCCGTTCAAGCCGGGTGACACCATCCAGGGCATCGTCCAGCTGCCCGTGGCGTGGTGAGCGCCGTGCGTCCCGGCCGTCCCGTCGGTCCCGTCCACATCGCGGTCGACACCAGTCGCTGCATCGGAGCCGGCCAGTGCGCCCTGACCGCCCCGGACGTGTTCACCCAGGGCGACAGCGGATTCGGCGAGGTGCTGCCCGGCCGGGAGGACGGCAACGGCAACCCCCTGGTGCGCGATGCCGCACAGGCCTGCCCGGTCGCGGCCATCGCGGTCCGCCTCCGCTGAGGAGGATCGCCGCACCGACGCGGCGACCCTCCCTTCGCCGGCTGGTCGAGGGGAATGGTGTGATTGCCGCATGACCAGCCCTCACGATGACGACGAACCCCCCGAGCACCGGCGCTATGCCGGATACCTGCGGGCCTTGGAGGGCGTCGCGGAGGCGGACGAGGCCGGGCTGCTGGCCACCGTCCTTCGTGACGACGACGCGGTCATGGCCGAGAGCGCCGTGAACCATCACCTCGAACGCCGGGCGGCGGAGCAGCTGACCGGCTCCCGGTTCCCCGCCTGGGCCGCGATGATGGCCACGGTCATCGGCGACCGCGCCTTCCTCGCCCGCCGCCTGCGCGAGTGGACTCTGCTCAGGTCCATCGTGCTGGACGAGCCCTGGACCGACGAGGAACTGCTGGCCGCGTCCGACTGGTTCCAGCGCACGGCCGCCGCCGCCCAGCTCGTCACCTCGCCGGCCGCCCTCGGCCTGCTGGCCGAGCACGGGCGCACCCGCCGGGTCCGCAACGCGGCGAGCCGCCGAATCTGAGTCAGCGGTGGTCGGGGCCGGGCGTCAGGGGCAGGACTCTTCGGTCTTGACCGTGGAGAAGGTGACGCGGGTCGTGACGTCGTGGGTGCCGGGTGCCGGGCTCTGCCCGCACACCTTCCAGTTCCGGTCGAGCACCTGCATCCGGCCCGCGCCGGTCGCGTCGGTGCTGGACAGGAGGTAGAACCCCGCTGCCTGGGCGTCGTCCTGGGCGGCCTGGAGCTGCCGGCCCACGAAGTTCGGCAGCCTGCCCGTGCTGGATGCGGCCCCGGCGCCGGCGGAGGTGTCCGCGGGCGCGCCGGTCTTCGCGGGGGCGCCGGTGGGTGGGGCCGGAGCGGTGGTCGCCGGGGTGATGGTGCCGGTGGCAGTGATGTGCGGGGTTATGGGCGGTGGCGGGGACGACAGTGCGGCCGTCGGGGTGCTGCTGCCCGTGTTGGTGGTGGCGGTGTCGTCGGGGCCGACGATGGCGCCGAGCAGCCCGAGCACGAAAAGGCCGCCCACGATGGCCGCGATCATCGGTCCCTTGGACTTCTTGGGCGGCGGGCCCCAGCCGCCGGGCTGCGGAGCGTGGCCCCACTGCTGCTGGGGGCCGGGGTAGCCGTGGCCGTGGCCGGGCTGTTGCCCGTACGGGGGGTGGGACATGAGTCGGTGGTCCTTTGCCTGGGTCGGGGCCCTGCCGCCAGTGAGCACGGCTGCGACAGGGGTGCGTTCGGGGGCGCGGTTGCTGCCGGACCGGGGTCATCCGGGGCAGGGCTGCGGGGGCTGCGCCGTAGTCGGGGCAGGGGCTGTCACTGCCGGGGCTCCGTGCCCTCTCCACCCGCGGCCGTGCTGCTCGCCGGTCGGCGGCCGCACGGCGGACCTCCGGCAGACTACCTGTCGGTAGTGGCGTGGTTTGCCACTGGGTCATCTTTTGACGCAGTGCTGCCGCTCTCTTCGCCCGGGGCAACGGCCGCTCAGGGTGGTCACCGGGCAGGGGTGGTGAGGGCCGGGTCTCCGAGTTGCTGGACGGTGATGGTGCAGAGGCGCTTGGTTGCCCGGGTCAGGGCCACGTACAGGTCCCTCTCCCCACCCGGGCGGTACGCGGTGATCTCCTCCGGGTCCATGACGACGACCCCGTCGAATTCCAGGCCGCGCGCTTCGGACGCCGGCACGATGCGTGCGTGTTCGCCGATGCCCCGGGCCGCCAGCTCGTCCACCCTGGTGTCCGCGCAGACCACTCCCAGGAGCTCGCCCGGGTGGGCGGTGCTCTGGGCGCGGACCTCTTGCAGGACGGCGGCGACCAGCCCGCCGGGGGGCGTGGCCACGGTGCGGGGGTGCTCACCGCTGCGCAGCGAACGCGTGTGTTCCTGGTCCGGCGCGATCCGCGTGAGCAGGTCCCGGACGCTCTCCAGGATCTCCTGCGTGGTGCGGTAGCTGACGGTCAGGTGGTGCAGTCGGAACCGCGGTCCGACGTGGGGGCCCAGTGCTTCCTTCCAGTCGCGTGCCGTCGCGACCGGGCCCGCCTGGGCGAAGTCGCCCACCAGCGTCATCGCCCGTGCCGGGCAGCGGCGGACGATCATCCGCCACTGCATGGCGGTCAGTTCCTGGGCCTCGTCGACGACGACGTGCCCGTACGTCCGCTCGGGTGGGCCGTCGACCAGGCTCGCCGCCTCGTCCAGCAGCGGCACGTCGGCATCGGTCCACGGGCCGTCCGGACCGCGCAGCAGGAGTGACCGTTCCTGGGCGGTCAGGCGGGGCAGGTGCTCGGCGAGGGCGCCGGCGTCCGTCAGGAGCGCCTTGACGAGGTCACCGGGTACCAGGCGCGGCCAGAGCGCCTCGACCGCCCGGTCGACGCCGGCGTCGTCGAGGAGATCGGCCCGGAGGGCGTCCAGGTCCAGTTCGTGGACCGGGTCCGGGTCGGCGGCGCCTTCGGTGCGGCGCCGGTCGGCTCCTGTGAACCGGTCGAGGTCCATGCCCGTCATCAGGGCGGCATCGGCGTCGATCCGCTCCAGGAGGTCGCCCATGTCCCGCCGCGTCGCGTCGGCTACGGCGTCGACCAGGAGTTCCGTGAACACCTGGCGTGCGGGGTTGTGCCCCGGGGCGGCCGCCAGGGCGGCGTCGCGTGCCGCGGCGACCTCCTCGCCGGAGAGGTGGACCAGTTGCCGTCCGACCCGCACGGTGAAGTCGCCGGCGGGGGCCTGGTGGACGCGCAGCAGGCCGGCCAGGGCGTCGGCGAGGTGGGAGGAACCCTTGATGCGCGCCGTCTCGAACGGGTCCGTCATGATCTCCGCGGAGACTCCGGCCAGTTCGCGGCAGGTCGCGAGAACGACGTCGTTCTCACCGAGCGAGGGGAGGACCTGGGAGATGTAGTCGAGGAAGCGGGAGTTCGGACCGACGACCAGGACCCCCTCCTCGGCGGCGCGCGGGAACGCGTACAGGACGTACGCCGCCCGGTGCAGGGCGACCACCGTCTTGCCGGTGCCGGGACCTCCCTGCACGACGGTCACCCCGCGGTGGGCGGAGCGGACGATCTCGTCCTGTTCGGCCTGCAGCGTCGCGACGGCGGCGTGCATCCTGCCCGTGCGCCGTGCCGACAGGGCCTCGGTCAACGGGCCGTCCCCCACGACGTCTTCGCCGGTCGGGGTGGTCCCGTCGAGCAGTTCGTCGCTCACCGAGACGACCGTGCGCTCGTCGAGGCGCAGGTGCCGGCGCCGGCGCAGGGCCATCGGGTGGACGGGGGTGGCCTCGTAGAAGGGCCGGGCGGCGTTCGCGCGCCAGTCGACGAGCAGCGGCAGGTCGTCCTCGTCCGTGTGCAGTCCGATCCGGCCGATGCGCAGGGCCGTGCCGTCGGTCCTGTCGATGCGGCCGAAGACCAGGCCCTTTTCGGCGCCCTCCAGGCGGCCGATTTCCTTGGCCAGACGCTCGGCGGCGTTTTCCCGCTCGTACGCCTCGCCGGCACTGTCCGCCGGGGCCTTCAGGACGCTCGCCCGGTTTGCGCGGGCCTCGGAAAGGCGGTCGGTGAGTACCTCGTACAGGGAGGACACATATTCGCGCTCTGATGCAACTGCCCGCGCAGTGGCGTCATTTGTGTTCGACAACAGGAAGGCTCCTTCGATTCGAGCCATACCTTACGGTCCGTTGCACCCTGAAAGTAAGTCTTGACTTACTTGGCGAAGTCATGCCCTCACGACTGAATTCCGAACTCCATGGAGACGGGGTCTCTAATGCGTTCATGGCGGCCGGACGGCCGGACGTCCGGACGGCGTATCCGGTGTTTTCGCGCGCCGTATATCGCTCAACGTGGAGGCACCCCGCCGGGGGGGCCGAAGCTCATGAGGCCGGGAGGCGCTCGGGAGGTCGGCCGTGACGCCGGCGGGGAACCGGGCCGCCAGGGGCCAGGACCCTGTAGGGGGGGGGTGGGGCTGAACGTGCGGACCGCCCAGCCCGCTCCTGCCCGGGTGCCCAGGAGACTGCGGCCAGCAGGTCGACGGAGACGGGCCGGCGGGACGCGATCTCGGTAACCGGGTCCGCCACGAGGCGGACGTACGGTGCGGAATCGTCGGGACCTCCGACAGCTTACGCGTCGGGGTGTTCCGGCAGGGCGAGCCAGTCCGACCAGGAGATCTCCCGGCCGAGGAAACGCGGCTGCTCGAACGGCCAGTCGGCGGCGATCCACTGCGGCACCAGCTCGTCGAAGGCCTGCTCGACCTCGCTGCCCACCAGCTCGTCCACCACCCACCAGGAGATCTCGCCGTCCGCGCCGGCCTTCTCCGGTGGGTCGATGTAGACGCAGCCGAGCAGAGCCGTCTCCGCCGCGTCGAGCAGCGCGTAGTTGAAGGACTGGTGTGCGGCGATCTCCTTCTCGTGCCGCAACAGGTCGGCCTGGTCGGCCTCGTAGGTCATGGTGGCCGCGGGCCAGCCCCAGGCTGGGCCGAAGATGGTCCACAGCCGCTCGCGCGAACCCATCACGGCCGGATAGTCGAGTGGGGCATCCGCCTCCCGGATCGGCCGCAGGTGATGACCACCACCCGGCAGCGGTACGAGGACGGGATGGACGAAGTTGTCGGGGAGCCAGCTCATAGCGCCCGACCGTAGCAGCGCGCGGGCGTCCGCTCTCCTGGATTTTCCCCGTATACCGCCAGGTCATGGCCTCACGCCGGGCAGTGCCCGCGATCACCCGGCCGAGGTTCCCGTTCGATCGACAGGCTCCGTGATCGGTACGGCAACGGGTTCTCAGGTGGAACCGGAGCCCTGGGGCCGGTCCTGGTCCTGGTTCTGGGCGCATTGAGCCGCGTGCCAGCTGGAGTCGATGGCGGGATTGCGCAGGGTCGCCCAGAAGCGGTCGTCAGGTATGGGTGGGAGTGGCGGGTTGCCCAGGTCGGCGTGGAGATCTGTACGCCAGTCGGTGGTGAGGTCGCCGCGGATGCTCGCGCTCTCGCACACGGGCCTGTAGGGCGAGCCCCAGATTCCGTGGACCATCTTCTCCGCGGCCCATCTGCGACGGTCGTCCCGGTGGGTGTTCGCCTGCACGATCAGCGAACGGAGGCGCAGGGCCAGCGGGTTTGCCTGGTGCGGAGGTGGCGGGGCTTCGCCGCGGTCCAGTGCGTCCAGGGCCGACCTGACCTCCGGGTACTTGTTCAGGCCCGTTTCAGGGCATCGGTGGGGGCGCGGTCTCGTCGAAGAAGCGTCCGATCGCGCCGTAGGATTCCTGCCCCCGGCGGCAGTCGATCGTGAGACCGTCGGCCGTCCCTCCGTAGGCACCGAACTTCAGGTAGGCGTCGATTCGTGTCCCGCAGGCGGCGCGAGCGCGGCGAAGGTGCGGGGCGCGGTGTCGCTGCCGCTCGGCCAAGGGGCTCCCCCAGCCGCGCGGTGCCCGGCTCAGGTTCCGGGGAGGATGCGGCGCGTCTCGTAGGCCCACATCGCGATCTCGACCCGGTTGCGGGCGCCGAGTTTGGACATCAGGCTGGCCAGGTGCGTCTTCACCGTGCTGAGGCTGATGTGCAGCGCATCGGCAATCTCGGTGTTGGTCAGCCCGCGGGCGACGGCGAGGAGCACCTGCTCCTCGCGGGCGGTCACGGGAGAGACCGGCTGGGCCGCGGGCCGGCCGGCGGGCAGGTCCGCGAATGCCTGGAGCAGGCGGACGGTGACGCTGGGCGCGATGAGCGCCTCACCGTCGGACGCCGACCGTACGGCCTGGGCCAGGAGGTCCGGTCCCGTGTCCTTGAGGAGGAATCCGCGGGCGCCGGCACGCAGTGAGCCGTAGACGTACTCGTCGAGGTCGAAGGTGGTGATGACGACCACGGCCAGCGGGTCGGCGACGCCCGGGCCGGCGAGCAGCCGGGTGGCCTCCAGCCCGTCGAGTGCGGGCATGCGTATGTCGAACAGACAGACGTCCGGGCGCAGTTCGCGGGCCAGACGGACCGCTTCCAGTCCGTCGGCGGCCTCGCCGACCACCTCGATGCCGGGCTGGGCGTCCAGCATGATCCGCAACCCCATGCGGATGATCGTCTGGTCGTCAGCGACGAGGACGCGAATGGACACCGCTCTCGCTCCTCGCTCTCGGCAGTTCGGCTTCGACATGCCAGCCCCGGTCGGTACCCGGGCCGGCTCGTAGTGTGCCACCGAGCAGGGTCGCGCGCTCGCGCAGTCCGGTAAGTCCGTATCCGTCGCGGCCCCGGCCGGTGCGCCGGCCGTTGTCGCGCACGCTCACCCTTACCGTGTGCCGTTCCGCGGCGACCCGGACGGCGACCTCGGTCGCGTCGACCGCATGGCGCAGCGCGTTGGTCACCGACTCCTGCACGATCCGGTAGACGGCCGCGTCCACGGCCGGGGGCAGCGCGTCCAGTTCGCCGTCGAGTCCCAGGTCGACCCTGAGGCGACCACGCGGGGTGCGCACCAGGCGCTCCAGATCCGCGACTCCGGCAGGGGGCGCCAGCTCGGCGCCGACCCCGCGGTCGCGCAGCGCGGCGACCATGGCGCGCATCTCCTCCAGCGTGCGCGCCCCTTCCTCCTCGACCTGCTCCAGCGCCTCGACGGCGGCGGACGGGTCGGTGCCCGCGAGCACCCGGCCCGCCTGGGCGATGATCACCATGGCCGACACGTGGTGGGCCACCGTGTCGTGCAGTTCCCGGGCGAGCTGCTCGCGCTCGCGGGAGCGCACCTGCTCCAGCTGCCGATCGCGAGCGGTCACCCGGAACCGCACGGCGGCCCCGACCACGCCGGGCAGCAACAGGAAGACGAAGCCCACGAGGTTCTCGACGAGCGGGGTCTCGTCCGTGACGGAACACAGCGCGCCGGCCGCGAGGATCACCGCGCCGCCGAGCACGACCTCGCGTCCCGATCCCCAGCGGGGCAGCGCGTACACCAGCACGAGCACGACCGTGCCCGTGTACAGGCCGACGGGCTCGCGCAGTGCGGCGACGAGCGAGGCCACCGGAAGCAGGACCACCGAGCCGAACGCCAGCGTCACCGCCGCCAGCGGGCGGGTCCGGCGCCACAGGGTCAGCAGGCACAGCCATACGGCGAACGCCACCGCCACCGGCCGCCACACGACGTTCTCGCGCAGGGTGGCCTCCAGCGCCACACCGGCGAGGCCCACGGCGAGCAGCGCCCAGTCCCGCCGCACACGGGCGGGCGCGGCGGGCGGCCGGGGTTCGGTCCACAGGGTTCGCAGGTCGTCTCGTAGCACGGTTTCCAGCGTAGGGACCGCGGCGTGCCGCGCATCGGCCGAAAGGACGGGTCGTCACTCCGCCCTGGGGCCGACGGATCCGCGGCCCGCGGGCCGATGCCGCCGAGCGCCGTGGCGACGAGCCTCTGCATCGGCGGCCGTACAAGGACGGCCGACGAGGTGGTTGGAGGACCCGATGCTCTCGAAAGCCCTGTTGCGCCTGGGCGCAAGCGCCGCCCGTCATCCCTGGCGGGTGATCGCGGCATGGCTGGTCGCCGCCACGCTCGCCGTCCTCGCCGCGATCGCCTTCGGCGGGCGGAACGCGGATTCGATGACCGCTCCGGGACTGGACTCCCAGCGGGCCGCGGAACTGATCGAGCGGGCCGGCACCGGTCAGGAGGGGATGACCGCCCAAGTGGTCGTCACCCCCCGCGACGGTGCTGCGACGTTCTTCGATCACGACAGCGCGCGCACCGCTCTCACGCGGCTGCAGAGCGAGGTGCAGCGGCTGCCGCACGTGCTCGGCACGAGCGACCCGACGGGGGCACTCGACGCGGGAGGGGACACCGCCGTGCGCGGCGGCCTCGTCTCGGCCGACGGGCGGATCGCGGTGGTCCGGGTGCAGTACCCCGACCAGAGCCGGCTGTCGGCCGACGACCTCCACGCCCTCGTCGATCTCGGCGACCGGCTGCGGGCCGAACTGCCCCTGCGCATCGAGATGGGCGGGAACCTCTTCTATGCCTTCTCCGATCCCGACGGCGGTGTGAGCGAGTTGATCGGCCTCCTCGCCGCGGCCGCGATCCTGTTCCTGGCGTTCGGTTCGCTCGTCGCCGCCGCGCTGCCGATCGGTATGGCGGTCTTCGGACTGACCGTCGGGGTCGCCACGATGACGGTACTGGCGGGGGTCACGGACGTCCCCTCCTTCGCACCGGTCCTGGGCAGCATGGTGGGGCTCGGAGTGGGCATCGACTACGCGCTGTTCGTGCTCGCCAGGCACCGGGAGTACCTCGCACGCGGGCTCGATCCGCACGAGGCGGCCGGACGAGCGGTGGCCACGGCGGGGCGGCCGGTGGTCTTCGCCGGCGGAACCGTCGTCGTGTCGATCCTCGGCATGGCGGTCGCGAACGTGCCGTTCATGACGGTGGGCGGGATCGCCGTCTCGATCGTCGTCCTGATCATGGTGCTCGCGTCGGTGACGCTGCTGCCGGCCTTCCTCGGCGCCGCCGGCCCGCGCCTGGCCCGGGCCGGCCGGATCGGCCGGGCGCTTCGGGCCGGGCGGCTCTTGCGACGGCGGGGCTCGGTGCCGGACGCCGTCCCCGCCGCCGGTTGGCGGCGCTGGATCGGGCACGTCAGCCGGCACCCGGTGCTGTACGCGGTCGGCGCGGCGGTGCTGCTGCTGACGGCTACGCTGCCCGTGCTCGGCCTGCGCGTCGGCCTGCCCGACGACGGCTCACTGCCCCACAGCCGTACCGAGCGCCGGGCCTACGACCTCGTCGCCGAGGGATTCGGCCCGGGCATCAACGGTCCCCTCGTCATCGCCGCGGACCCCGCCGGTGATCCGGGGGTGCTGGACCGGCTCGTCGGGGCGGTCGCGGCGGATCCGGGCATCGCGTCCGTCGCGCCGACGCACGTCGACCGGGCCACCGGTATCGCGACCCTGGTGGTGTTCCCGGCCACCGGCCCTCAGGACAAGGCCACGGCCGCCACCATCGCCCGGCTGCGCGCCGACGTACTGCCCACGGCGATCGGGCACGGCCCGGCCAGGGCCCACGTCGGCGGCGCCGCCGCGAGCCTGTCCGATGTGGGCCGACGCACCAGCCAGCGCCTGCCGGTGTTCGTCGCCACCGTGCTGGCGATGTCGTTCCTGCTGCTGATGCTGGTGTTCCGCTCGATACTCGTACCGCTCAAGGCGGTACTGCTGAACCTGCTGAGCATCGGAGCGGCCTACGGCATCATGGTCGCGGTCTTCCAGTGGGGCTGGGGAGGCGCACTCATCGGGCTGGAAGCGACGGTCCCGATCGTGTCGTTCATCCCGATGTTCCTCTTCGCCATCCTGTTCGGCCTGTCGATGGACTACGAGGTGTTCCTCCTCTCGCGCGTACGCGAGGAGTACCTGCGCACCGGCGACAACGGCACGGCGATCGTCGAGGGCGTCTCGGGCACCGCCCGGATCATCACCTCGGCCGCCCTCATCATGGTGGCGGTCTTCCTGTCCTTCGCCGTCGCCGATGACCCCTCCGCCAAGATGTTCGGGCTCGGCCTGGCCACCGCGATCTTCATCGACGCCACGGTCGTACGCATGGTGCTGGTGCCGGCGACCATGACGCTCCTCGGCCGGACCAACTGGTGGCTTCCGAAGTGGCTGGACCGCATGCTTCCCCGCGGCCCGGTCGGCACCGACGACGCCGACGACGCCGACGCGGAATCCACGGGTGGGGCCCCGCGGCCACGGCCGGTTGGCTGACCGTTCTGCTGTCCCGGATCGCATGGTCCCGTTCCTTCTCGAACTGGTCGGGTTCCCGCACGTGGCCTGCAAGGCTGAGTTGTTGGACCTGCTGGGAAGCATCTGCCGGACCGACCAGTGGCACTCCGCCGCCGCGGCGACCCAGGACCGCAAGCGCGACGCGGTCTGGCGGCGGCAACCCGGCTGGGAGGCGGCCGCACGGGCAGCCGTGTACGCAGGCCGGGGGGTCATCGAGAGCGTCGCCTCCTCCGTGCGGCCGGAGGAGGCGGCGCCTGCTCGGAATTTGCTGCGGGTGATGGACGGCACCCCGCCGTTCCCGGAGCCATGAGCGGTCGCTGCGGGACAGCCCTCAGTGTGCGGACACCTCCTGGGCGGCAGCCAGTCGTGCCTCCAGCTCCGGCCCGGACACGTCCTCCAGGTGCGTCAGGAACACCCATACGTGCCCCGACGGGTCACGCAGGACGGCGGTGCGGTCGCCGTGGAACTGGTCCGCCGGCTCCTGCAGCAGCTCCGCCCCGGCCTGCGCGGCCGTGCTGACGAGGGCGTCCACGTCCGGGACGTACACGTGCAGGGCGGCCGAAGTGCCGCCGAGGGCGGCAGGAGAGGCGAAATGGCCCTCGGCCAGGTCTCCGAGCATCAGGACCGCTTCCGCGATCCGGATCTCGGCGTGCAGCACGCCGCCGCCCGGCGCGTCGAGGCGGAAGTCCTCGATCGCCCCGAAGGCCCGTACGTAGAAGGAGAGCGCCTCGGCCGCGTCGGCGACCGCGATGTGCGGGACCACCGCCGTGCGGTAGCGCTCAGGTGTCGTGGAGACCGTCTCGTGGTGCGTCTGATTCGTCATGTGCACGACCGTAGAACCTCAAGTTTGGTGGAGGTCAAGCGGCTCACCATGTGTCCGTTTAATGAACGTTGATCTCCGTTTTGCATGCTCTTCGAGTCCTTGCCGCCCACGCCACACCCGCGGCGAAACGGGGCGGACGAGGGGGGACAAGGAGTCGCATCACATGCACGTGATTCCAAGGGGCCGACGGCAGGGGCTGCCGGCCGTGGCATGGGCGATGGTGGCGTTCCTGCTCGCTCTGGGGGCCGTCCTGGCTCCCACGCCCGCGCAGGCCGCTCCGCCGGACGGCTGGAACAACCGCCACCTCGACGAGATCACTCTGCTGGGCAGCCACAACGGATTCTCCAACGGCGCCGACGGCGTCAACTTCGCGCAGAACCAGAGTTACTCCCTGCACGACCAGCTGAACAGCCTGAACGTACGGGCCACGGAGCTCGACATCTGGGGCACCGGCAGCGGGGTGTGGGTCCAGCACGGAGCCCCTGACTGGACTGGGGGCAAGCGGCTGTTCCTGCACATGCAGACCATCGTGGACTTCCTCCGCAGGAATCCCCACGAGGTCTTCGTCCTCACCTTCGAGGACTACACCGACACCGCCCAGCTCCAGCAGGAGTTCGATCTGGTGCCGGGCCTGCAGGACCTGGCGTTCGACCCCAACAGGTGGGACGTCTGGAACAAGGGCTGGCCCAGGGTCGAGGACATGGTCAACGCGAACAAGCGCCTGCTGATGCTGTCGGGGAGGTACGACAAGCAGGGTCTGAACGTCTTCCCCATGAAGGAGTGGACGGTACAGAACCACTACAACGACGGCGTCGGCGCCTGCAACGACCGCAAGGGCGACGGGATCTCCACCCAGCTGGGAAAGGCGACCTGGGCCAATGGTGACGGCCCCAACAGCCACGCCAACGGCAACGCCCGCGCGTTCCAGAAGCTGTTCTTCGACAACAACTTCTCCGCGGTTTCGTACGACGACTTCTACCGCTCGGTGAAGGCGTGCGAGCCGAAGACGCTCGGCCGGATGCCGAACATGATCTCGACGGACTGGATCGGCTACAGCAACCGCGAGGCCGAGCGGTTCGTCAACGACACCAACCGGGCGGTCGACTGGAACGTCGCGAGCAGCGGCCTGTGCCTCGACGTCGAGGGGGGACGTACCGAGGACCGCACCCCCGTCCAGCTGTACGGGTGCAACTGGTCCAACTCGCAGGCATGGCGGCGCGTGCCCGTCGACGACGCCCTGGACGGGTTCGAGCTCCGCGCCCTGGGCCAGTGCCTCGACGTGGCGGGCGGCGTCGCGGCCAAGGGCACCAAGATCCAGACCTACGGCTGCAACGGCACGGTCGCGCAGCGCTGGGTCCACGAGGGCACCGGCAACAGGCTGCGCAACCTGGGGACGAACATGTGCCTGGACGTCACCGACGGGATCATCGCGTCGGGAACGAAGCTGCAGCTGTGGGAGTGCAACGGCAGCCCCTCGCAGTACTTCGACTGGCGCATGGTCTGAGCTGAGCCGGTAGGGCTGGGGGCGGCCGGCGGGCGTTAGCGGTGTGTTAGCGGAGTTCGTGATTCTGGGTCGGCTGCGACCGCCGGCCGATTCCGGTGGTCGGCGCGGGTGTTGTCCGCTCGCGGTGGTGCGCGTCGGCGCACCGTCACGGTCGTGCCGCGGACCCGCTCGGAAAGCGATACTCAGAGATGGATAGAGAGAGCGATGAAAGCAAGAATCGCCACGGCTGCCGTCGCAGTTGCCGTACTCGCCGCCGGTTCGGGCGCCGTGATCACCGTCGCCACCGCCTCCGCTTCGGAGACGGTCGACGCCACCAGCGTCTCCGCCCAGGGCGCCACGGTCGCCGCGAAGCCGGGTGTCACGGTGGCGGCCGAGCCTGCCGCCACCGTCCTCGCTCCGCAGGCGGGCGGGACGACGGCGCCGCCCCCGAAGCCCGGCAGGACGACCGCTCCGTCGGGCACCCCGCAGCCGGGCAGGACCACCACGCCCCCGAAGCCGGGGAAGACCACGACGGCGTCTCCGCAGCCGGGCAAGCCGGGGAAGCCGGGTGAGACGTACAAGGGGTCGGCGACCTTCTACTCGCCCGGCCTGGGGGCGTGCGGCAAGGTGATCAAGGACAGCGACCTCGCCGTCGCGCTCGACCCCGTCACGTTCGGGGCCGCGTACCCGTCGAGCAACTGCGGGCGGAAGGTCGTCATCACGTACAAGGGGAAGTCCGTCACGGCGACGGTCCTCGACGAGGCGACGGGCGCGGGCAGGCACGGTCTCGACCTCACCCCCGGCGCGTTCAAGGCCCTCGCTCCGCTCGACAGGGGCAAGATCGACGTCACCTGGCGCTTCGCCAAGTAGCGCACCGGGCGGCTCGGGTCGCACTTCCGCGCCGTCCGGTGCTGCCGGACGGCCGCCGAGTGCGATCGGAGCACCGGCGCGTCCGGCCCCGGGAGGCGGCCGTCCGTGCGTAGCCTGGCGGCAGTCGCTGCGCCCGTGACGCGGGCGGGGAGTTGGGGGCATCCGCTTGGACCTGGCTTCCCTCTTCCTGCGACCGTTCACCCCCGGGGTGCTGGTGCACACCGATGCCGGGCTGGAAGAGGCCGCCGTGCTCAAGGCCCTCGCGGAGGCGTACGGCACGGACACCGGAACCTGGGAGCCGGTGCACCGCGTGACCGTACGCGGCGCCCTGCCCGCCATGGCGCCGCCGCTTCGCCTCAGCCGCACCAGCCGGTTCGCTCCCGGCCGGTACGTCTGCGGGGACCACCGCGCGACGGGCTCGGTCCAGGGAGCGCTCGCTTCGGGAGCCCGGGCGGCCCGTGAGGTCATCGCCGGCCTGGGCCCGGGGGCCGTCCGGTGAACCGCGGGAGCAACCCCGTACGCGGTCCGGTGCCCGGCGCCGCGGGGCCCGGGGCTGCGTGAACCGAGACCGAAACGAGTCCGGCGCTTTGCCGCAGCGTTCGCTTGTCGTGATCCTGACCAGGCATGATGACGCTTCGTGCTCACGAACATCATCACCGCCGTCGGTCTGCTCGTCCTCCTCTGGGCGGTCGTAAACACCACCCGCCTCGCCGTACGCAACCGGAAAGCCCGGAACTTCGACGCCGCCGCCTACGGCCTCGTCCCCCGCGAGCGGCTCGACTGCCGGCGCTCCGGCCCGCCCTCCGACGAGCCCGCGCTGCACTCCGCCGTCGAGGCCGCCCTCCGCGGCGAGTGGGAGCCCGCGGCCGGACTGCTCGCGGACACCGCGGAACGCCAGGACTGGGCGGAGCGCTGGCGGGTCGTCGAGGCCTTCGCGGACCTGGCCGTGGCGGACGAGCGCTGGCTGCGGATCTGGCGCGCCAAGCGGCCGCAGGACGCGGACCCCGTCGTCGTCCACGCCCACGCCCTGCTGCTCCGTGCCTGGGCGGCGCGCGGCGAGAGGACCATCGACCAGACCTCCGCCGAGCAGGTGGCGCTGTTCAGGGAGCTGCTGCCGACCGCCATGTACGCGGCGCAGGAGGCGGCCAGGCTGGCGCCCCTGGATCCGTCCCCGTGGGTCACGATGGTCGCCGCCGCGCGTGGGCTCGGGCTGTCCCACGACGAGTTCCGCGGCCTGTGGAGCGAGGTCACGCGCCGTGCGCCGCAGCACTACGACGCGCACTGGCACGCCCTTCAGTACTGGTGCGCCAAGTGGCACGGCTCCCACCGGCTGATGTTCGACTTCGCCAAGCAGTCGGCGGCGTCCGCTCCGGCCGGGAGCCTGCTGTCGGGCGTCTACCTGCACGCCGTGTACGAAGCCACCCTCCAGGACGGCGACGCGGCCTACCGCACCTGGGTCACCAAGACCGCGCTCGCCCGCGTGCAGGCCGACCTGGCGCAGGCCCGTCCGGAGGACCGCCGGCTTCCCGCGATACGGCACCTGTACGCCGCGGTACTCGTGAAAACGGGGCGGTACGCGGAGGCCCTGGCACAGTTCCGCCTCATCGGCGGATGGTGCGGGGCCGCTCCCTGGACCGATGCCCGGGACGCCGCAGCGGCGTTCGACCACGCACGGGGCCTGGCGGCCCTCCACTCGGGCCGTCCGCGTCCCTGAGGGGTGCCCGGTCCGTCGTCGCCGTTCCGCTGACCGGGCCGCCCGGACCGTGGAATAGTGCGGGCCATGACGGACGATCTCGTGGTGTTCGTCCCCGGCGTGCTCGGCAGCGAGCTGGTCGACGCGTCGGGGCGGGCGGTGTGGGGATTACGGAGTCGCGTCATCCTGGCACAGATGCGGCAGCCCAGGGGGTTCACCGCGCTGCCGCCCGGTCTGGGTGACGACGAGCCCGGGGACGGCCTCCGGCCGGGCGGACTCCTGCTTGCCCCGGCGCTCACCCGCCGACTGGTGCCGGGGCCGTACGGGCAGCTCCACAAGCTTCTCGGGAAGGAGTTCGGGTCCCGGCTCCGGTACTTCACGTACGACTGGCGGCAGTCCCACCGGCGCAGCGCACGGCTGCTGGCCGAGGCGGTCGAACGCTGGCTGACCCAGTGGCGGCGAGCGGGACACCCGAGTGCGCGGGTCGTCCTGCTCTGCAGCTGCGAAGGCGGGCTGGTGGGACGCTACTTCGCCGAGGTCCTGGGGGGTGACCGGGAACTGAGCGCACTGATCACCGTCGGCACCCCGTACCTGGGCACGGTGAGCGCGGCCACGACGATGCTCAGAGCGGGACGGTCCCGCCTCTCCCCCGTGCTCGACGCCTTCGCGACATGGCCTTCCACTCACCAGATGCTGCCCACGTTCCCGTGCGTCCAGCAGGACGGCCGGCTCCTGTCGCTGACGGAGGCCGGGTTACCCGGCCCGCCACCTGACGCGGTGGCCGACGCGGCCCGGTTCCTCGGCGAGATCGCTCCACGCCCCGGCAGGGTCCTCCCCTACCGCTTCCACATCATCGCCGGCACGTTCCGGCCGACGCCGGAGTCCCTCACCCCGGACGGAACCACCTACCGCGTGCACGCCGGGGCCGACACGGGTGACGGCACCACTCCGCTCGCCTCGGCGGTCCCGGACGCGTACCGCGAGCAGGCCGACGTCACGGTGGTACCCGGGTACAGGGGCGATCTGCTGTCCAACGCCATGGTCCTCGCCGTACTCACCCGCGCCACCACGGTGCAGGGCCCGAGCGGCCGGCCGGCGGCCGAGCCCCTCGGCCTGGACCTGCCCAGCCTGGTTCCGGCAAAGCTCACCATGCCGGTGGCCGCCGTTTCGGGCCGCGACGAGCGCTTCCTCCGGATCCGGATCACGGCCCCGGGCAGTGACGAGGTGCGCTGGGAGTCCAACCTGGTTCCCACCGGACCGGACGGCCGCTTCGAGGGGACCCTGCACTTCCCGGACAAGGGACGATGGCGGGTGCGCGTCGAATCGTGCGCCTTCGAGGAGGCCGTCGAGCTGGAGGACGTCCTCGTGGAGGCGGTCTCCCGGCACTCCCTCCTCACGCGCGGCGGGCCGGTGCCGACCTCGCCGCCGTCCGCCGGCACGCACCCCGCCATCGCTGTTGCCACCGAGCAGCGCCGGCTCGTCGCCGAACTGCCGCAGCAGGCCGCCGGTGGACGCGAAGTCCCCTTGCACGTACAGGTCGTGTGCGGCGGGGAGGCCGGACCTGGAGCGGCGCTGCGCGCGTTCGACATCCCGCCGGAGGGCACCTGGCTGCACATCACCGTGCACGCTCCCGGCCTCGTGGCCCTCGGCGATCTGCAGCAGGAGCTGACGGTCCGCCCCGGACAGGACTCCGACGTCATCCGCTTCGGCCTGCGTACGGCGGTCACCGGGCTGCACCAGGTCACCACGCGTGCCTTCCGCGGCGGCACCTTCCTGGGCGAGGTCCGCTGCCAGATCTCCGTCGAGCACGACGGTCCGACCCGCGACGGGCGGCCCCGGACCGCCCCGCTGCCCACCCTGGCCTTCGAGCCCGGAGAGGTCACCCTCCAGGTACTGGAGAAGGACCGGCAGAGCGGTACGTACACCTTCCAGCTGCTCAGCTCCCGGTGTCACGCCCCCGAGGTGTTCAGCTTCCGCGCCGGCGACCCCCGCAGGGCCTCCGAGGAGATCTTCGGGGAGCTGGCGCACGCCGCCGCGGAGGCCGCCGCAGGCCGTCCGACGGGCGGTGCCCGGCTCCGGCGCAGGCTGCGCGCCCACGGAGCCGAGCTGTGGAGGTCGGCCGTACCCGAGGCGGTGCAGCGGCAGTTCTGGGAGGAGGCCGACCGGATCAGTACGTTCACGGTGCTGGGAGCGCAGCACATCGTGCCCTGGGAGCTGCTCTTCCCGCTCAACGAGGGGTACGAGGAGCGCGGGTTCCTGGCTCAATGGCTGCCGGTCGTCCGCCGCGTCTTCGGGCAGACGGGTACGGCGGGTACGGCCGGCACGGGGGATCTGGCCGGTATGGCGGGTCCGGCGCCTACGACGGGCTCCGGGGGCGTGACGGGGACGACGCCGACGGCCGGCTGCGGGCCCGGCTCCGGGACCGGCTGCAGGCCCTCGACCGGGTGGCGGGCGCGGCGATCTCGGCCGCCCTGGGCCGCGTCAACACCGTCGTGCGTACGGCAGCCGCGCCGGGCACCGCCCGTTTCCTGGGGGACATGCTGGTCTACCAGCGCCACCGCGACCGCGTGCACGCCCGGGTCCGCGAGACCGTCGACCGTGTCGACCCTGCTCTGGGCCGTACCCGCGACCGGCCCGTGCGGGTGGTCGCCCACAGCCTCGGCGGGGTGGTCGCCTTCGACATGGCGACCTCGGCCCAGCCGCTGTGGACCTCGTCCCTGGTGACCTTCGGCTCCCAGCCCGCGTTCTTCCACGCCCTCGACCCGCGCGGGGGCTCGCTCCCTCCGTACGAGGGCGCCGATCCGGTCGTCCTGCCGCCGTCGCTGCGACGCTGGACCAACCTCTGGGAACCGATGGACGTGCTGGCGTTCGTCGCTGCCCGGATGTTCCGGCTCCACGACGGCAGCGCGCCCGAGGACGTCTGCGTTCCGGCGCCGGCGAGCGGCTTGAACTGGGGATGGACGCATTCGGCCTACTGGGACCTGCCGTTGGTCGCCACGGAGATCGGCAGGGCCATGGCGGCGGCTCTGCGCTGACGGCAGGGGCGGGCCGTCGGTATCGGTGTGCGCCCGGGAGGAGTGGTACTGAAGGCCGCATTCCGGATTGTTCGGCGCGCCGGGGAAATATAGCGTCGCGATCATGCAACTGATCGGAAACGCCACTGACCAGGCGCCGGCGAACCCGGCCGCCACCGATGACGTGCTGGCCACTCAGCCGGTCGGCTACTGGAGCGGCCTGGCCCATACGGCAGTCACCCGGCACCTGCGTGATGCGATGGCCAGGATCGACGTCACGCAGCCGCAGTACTGGGTCCTCAACCGCGTGAACGGCGGCCCTGCGGCGCCGAGCCGCGAGGAGGTCGTCGCTCAGCTGACGCACCTTGCCGACGGGCCGGATGAGATCTCCAGGGTCGTGGACCAGTTGCTCCACCGCGAATGGCTCGGGGTCGACGGCCGGCAGCGCCTGCACCTCACCGATGCCGGGGAGGCTGCCAGAGTGCGGCTCCGTGAACTGGTGGTCGGGGTACGCGCCGTGGTCCACCAGGGCATCAGTGACGAGGAGTACGTGGCCGCGCTCAAGGTACTGCGCAGGATGGTGGCCAATGTCGAGGGCGGAGGGGGTCCCGGCAGTCCGTCCTGACGTGTGGACGGCCACGCTGGGGCCCTTGGCTGCGTCGCGTGAAGGCGTCGGCCGTTAGGATCTCGGTTTCCGTCCGGGACGGTGGCGGGAGCAGGTGACGTTCGACCCGCGAACCGAAGGACGTCGTCCTGGAGCGCGCGGTCGGCGAGGTGGAAGGCGTTGTGGTGTCGGAGGAGCGGGCTGCGGACGATGACCGCTGGAGCAAGTGGCCAGAGGCATGGGTGGGCACGGACTGTGACGTGCGCACGGTCCTGGCCGCGGTTCCGCGGGAGGCCAGGGACGAGTTCCGGTACGACGAGATCCCCTGGGAACGGTTCCCCCACTTCTACGGTACGGGCGCCGAAGTACCCGGTCTCCTCCGGATGCTCGCCTCCGAGGACGCCGAGGCCGCCGGCCGGGCGCTGTGGCGCCTTTGGACGACGCTGCACCACCAGGGCAGCACGATCGAGGTGGCCGCTCTGGCAGTGCCGTTCCTGCTCCGGATCGCCGCGACGGGACACCCCGCGCTCCGGGCGGACACGCTGACACTGGTCGCAGTGAGCGGGCGCTGCCAGCACCTCGGCGACGGTAGCCGTGAGGGTCTGCTCCAGGTCGCCGAGGACCCGCTCTTGGTCGGGCCCGTGGAGTGCCCCGTGGACTGGACGGTCCAAGCCGCCCGCGATGCCGTCACGAGCGACCTGCACCTGCCGCTCTCGCTGCTCCCCGATCCCGATCCGAAGGTCCGCTCCGCGGCCGCCTCCGTCCTGGCGCTGGCGACCGGTGAGGTGCCCCGCATCTCCTGCGCGCTGCACGAGCGGCTGGTGGTGGAGGACGAGCCGGCGGTCCAGGTCGGCCTGATACTCGCGATCGCGCAACTTGCCCGCGAGCAGCGGGACGTACGTACGCGCGACTGGGTGCGGGAGCTGTGGTCGGACCCTGACCGGGCACCGCATGTCCGCATCGGCGCGGGCCTCGCCTGGCTGTGCCTGGTCGATGCCCCGGCCCCCGACGAGCTCCGCGCCCTCCTCACCGACCCCGGCACCCGTCGACACGGCGACCTGTTCCAGCAGGTGCCCTGGATCTCGCCGGTCGACTCCTGCGAAGGGCTGCGCCGCTGCATAGAGGAGATGCTCACGCCGAGCGCGTCGTGAATGCGGGCAAGAAGCACGCGCGTACCGGCGCTCGGGTTCGGCCCCGAACGGGTGCCGCTCCCTCTCGCCCGGCGTGTCCGGATCTGCCGGGAGATCGTCATGGCGGGCCCGGTGGCCCCTGGATCACGATGGGGGCCGTACACAACACCGGGTCCCGCCATGCGGGCACGTCTGCGTGAACCGGCTTTCCGGCCTTCGGCGTGCGCCCGGGAATTCCCCTGATTGAGGAGACATCCATGCGTGCCCTGGTGAGGAAGACCAGCACGATCGGCGCTTCCATGACCGCGATCGCCGTGCTGGCGGCCTGCTCCCCCGGTTCCGCGGCCGCGGACGGCCCGGACGGCAAGGAGACGGCCGTCGCCGCCGGCCCGGCCGCGCAGAAGGGGGGCTCCGAGTTCCTCTCCTTCCCCGCACCCGGCCGCACGTGGAAGGAACTCCCCGGGACAGGTGGGGTGAAGTACGCAAACGTGCGGGGCGACCTCGCCGGGAGCGGCAGCTACGAGGCGTTCGTCTCCTTCCCCGCCGGGAAGGACAACCCGCCGCACGTCCACAGCGAGGACCTCCCCACCGTCGTCCTGAAGGGCACCTTCTATGCGGACATCGACGGCAGGCGCGTCCAGTACCCGGCGGGCTCCTACTACCGCCTGCCCGCCGGCAAGCCGCATCTGAGCGGCTGCGAGAAGGGAGAGGACTGCCTGCTCTTCCAGTACCAGGAGGACCGCTTCGACCTGGTGCCCACGAAGACCGGGCAGTAGGCCGGGCAGCCCTGACCGAGGGGAGGGGGAATGTCAGCTCCGGGCGTCGGGCCGTCCCATCCACCAGTTGCCCGGGGCGGTGGGGTCGGTGCTGGACCAGTACTCGATCACGGCGGATTCGAACTCGGCCGGGCCGAGGGCTCCGTCGCCGTCGCGGTCCAGGTGGCCGAACGCCGCGTCCAGGTCCGCCTGCCCGATCGCCGGGAAGTGGCTGCGCTGGAAGGCGTCGAACTCGGTCCTGCTGACCCGGCCGTCCGCATCGGCGTCGGCGATGGCGAAGAACGCCCGGGCGAGCGCGCCGACGGTGGTGGCGGCGGCCTCGGGGTCGCCGGCCAGGGTGAGGGTGCCGGTGACGAATTCCCCCTTGCTCAGGCGGCCGTCAGGGCCTCCGACGTGCGGGGCGTGCAGATCGCGCCAGACCGCGACGTAGGCGTTGACCATGCGGGTGTGCTCCGCGGAGCCGCGTGCGTACCCGAGCTGGTCTGCGGCCCGGTCTCCCATGATGACGTGGTCGGCTTCGGTCAGGGCCCCGTCGCCGTCGGCGTCCAGCAGGTCGAAGCCGCGGCTGATCTTCTCGCGCAGGATGTCCATGGCGGCGAACGTAGCGCAGGCGCCGGGGGGGCCGGCCGCCGTTGCCCCGGTGACCCGCCCATCGGGCGACACCGGAGAACGGCTTGGCCGGATACAACGGGCTTGCGCCGTCCGGGTGGTGTGCGTGCGGCTAGCGTTGCGCGAGGGCCGGATCCGGGCCCGTCACCACAAGGGTTGTGCCGGAACCGGCACACGCGCACACCGGAGGAGTCCCCATGTCCGTGGCAGACGACGAGGTGGAAGTGCTGATCGTCGGCGGCGGGCCGGTCGGGCTCACGGCGCGGGGGCTGCTGGAACGCTGGGGCGTGCGGACGCTGCTCGTCGAGAAGCGCCGGGAGCTGTCCCCCTTTCCGCGGTCCCGCCTCGTCAACACGCGCTCCATGGAGGTCTTCCGCCTGCTCGGTCTGGCCGCCGGGATCACCGCCAACGCCTTCCCGCCGCAGTTCGGCCGCGTCAGGTTCCGCGACACCCTTCACGACCCCGACTTCGCCTCCGCCGCGATGGTCGGGGTCCACGCGCCGATCCCCGAGAGCCCCGTGACCGGCGTGGTCACCTCGCAGGACCGGCTGGAGCCCCTCCTGCTCGCCGCGGCGGACACGCCGGCGCGGTTCGGGGCCGAGGTCGTCGGCCTGGCCGAGGAGGCCGACGGCGTGGTGGCGCTGCTCCTCGACCGGGAACGCGGTACGGAGAGCCGCGTCCGAGCCCGTTACGTGCTCGCCGCCGACGGCGCGAACTCCACCGTCCGGCAACGGCTGGGAACGGGAACCACGGGTCCCGGTGCGCTGGCGGCCTTCACCACCGTCGTGTTCGACGCGGACCTGAGCCAGTGGTGCGCCGACCAGCCCGCCGGGGTCTACGTGACCGCGCACGGATCGTTCCTGCCGCTCTACCCCGAAGGGGGCTGGGCCTGGCTCGCACCCACACCCGAGGACCCGGAGCGCGCCGACTGGGCCGGCCTCGTCTCCCGCGCCCTCGGCCCCGGCGCCGGCGTCCGCGCCGAAGTGCTGCGGGTCCAGCACTGGGTGATGAACGCGTTCGTCGCCGAACGCTTCCGCCACGGCCGGATCCTGCTGGCCGGCGACGCCGCGCACGCGATCCCCATCATCGGCGGCCTCGGGATGAACACCGGCATCGCCGACGCGCACAACCTGTGCTGGCGGCTGGCGGGAGTGCTCCGCGGATGGGCCGGGCCGGGCCTGCTGGACACGTACGAAGCGGAGCGGCAGCCCGTCGCCCACCAGACGCTCCGCCAGGCGGTGGCCAACACCGACCTGATGTTCCAGGCGCAGAGCCTGCGCCGCGAGCAGCTGCGGACCAGCGGCGCGGCGCCGAGCACGATCCGACTGCCCTGGTCGGAGCGGTACTTCGCGCAGCTGGGTCTCGTGCTCGGTGTCACCTACCGCTCCGCCGCCGTCCTCGCGGAGGGCAACGGCGACTCCCCGCCGGCCGAGTCGGATGCCCACTACACCCCCACCGCGGATCCCGGCCGCCGCATGCCGCACCTCTGGCTCTCACGCGACCGTTCCACCCTCGACGCGGTCGGCGAATGGTTCACCCTGCTCACGCCGGACCCCGCCCGCTGGGAGCGGCAGAGCGCCCCGGCGTGGCCGCTGCGCGTCGAGGCCCTCACCGGCGAGCAGGCCGGCCTGTGCGGCCTGTCCGCCCAGGGGGCGCTGCTCGTCCGGCCCGACGGCCACATCGGCGCCCGCTGGCAGGACGGCCCGCCGGACGGCTCCGCCCTGCGCCGCGCCCTCACCGGGATCACCGGGATCACCGGTGCGGCATCGGTCTAGGGACTCAGGGCCCGGCCCCCGGCCGGTGTCCTGACGGGTGCGCCTGGTGGGGGTGGAGGCTGCTATGTAATGTCACATCGCATGATGTTCTTACGTCGTGCGGCATCGGCCGCCGCCCTCCTCGTCACCGCCCTCCCCTTGACCCTCGCCGCGCCCGCGCACGCCGCAGACGCCGCCCCTTCCTGCCGTCCCCCGGCGTCCGTACCGCTCGACGCCGAACAGGCACGTCTCACGGACCCCCGCACCACCGCCCTGGTCGAGCGGGCCGGGTTCGGGGACTTCGTACGACGCTTCCCCGCCGCCCTCTGCACGACACGCACCCCCGTCGAAGCCGAACGGCTCCTCGACTCCTGGGGCCAGGCCCTGTGGCAGGCCTCCGTACGGCGCGCCCAGGGACAGCGGCCCGGCGGCGACCTCGCGTCCGGCGACGACCGCCCCCTGTACTGGGCGCGGCTCTCCATGACCGCCGCGCTCGCCCGCTGGCAGCCGGCCTTCGCCGTCGACCGGGCCGCGCTCCGCGCCCGCTTCGAAGACGCCTCCCGCGGCCTCGCCGACAACGCCTTCCGGGCCGCGCCCGGCGTACGGCGGGTCTTCATCAGCGGCTTCGACCCCTTCGGGCTCGACGCGGAGATCCGCCGCGCCAACCCCTCCGGATCGGCCGCACTCCAACTCAACGGACGCCACGTGACCCTCGCCGACGGCAGCCGGGCCGAGATCCGCGCCGTCGTCCTGCCCGTGCGGTACGCCGACTTCGACGCCGGCATCGTGGAGCGGGCGTTCGCCCCCCGCCTGGCCGCCGGAGCCGCCCAGGCCGACATCATCACCACCGTCAGCCAGGGCTACCCCGGCATCTTCACCCTGGAGGACTGGGCGGGGCGGGCACGGTCCGCCGACCCGTACCCCGACAACGTGCGCGCCCTGTCCGGCGGCACCCGCGAGCACCCGGTGACCGCCCCCGGCCTGGGCCCGGGGCCGGAGTTCATCCGCACCACACTGCCCGCCGACGCCGTGACGGCCGCCGTCCAGACCCCGTACCCGGTCCTCCTCAACTCCGATGTGACCGAGATACCGGCAGGCGGCACCAGCCCCGTCGACCGGACCGACGGCCCGACACCCGGCTCGCGCGCCGTGGCCGGGGGTGGTGGCGGCTACCTCTCCAACGAGGTCGCCTACCGCTCCAACCGGCTGCGCGCCGAACTCGCCCCGCACCTGCCCGGCGGCCACCTCCACACTCCCGTACTCACCGGTCTGCCCGCCGATCCCCAGCTGCTGACCGGCCCCGAGTTCGAACGCAACGAGAGCGCGATCAGCGCCGAGGTCCGCGCCGTCCTCGAACACGCCGCCGTACGCCGCTGACGCGACGGCCACCGGTATGCCGGGGCTGAAGGCCGCCGCCGGCCGCCGCGGGCGGAAGGAGACGATCTAGGATCTTCGGCATGGACGAACGGGGGGCCGGGCCGGTGGCCTGGGACGTGCTGGAAGGGGTGCCCGCGGGCCGGGAGGAGCTGCCGGGTCTGCTGCGCGGACTGGTGACTTTCGGGCAACGCCAGGCGTCGTGGCGCCGGTTGGAGGACAAGCTCGGCTGGCAGAGCGACACCCCGCTGTTCACCCACGCCGTCGCGCACCTCTTCGTCATGCTCCCGCAGCTCGACGAACGCCGTCTCGTGCAGGCGCTCGACTTCCTGGCCCGGCGCGGTCACGGCGCCTGCCTCAGCCCGGTCGGCGTGCACCGCAGGACGTACGAGGTGTTCACGCGGGCCTGGCCGCATGTGCTGCCGCTGGTCGCGCACACGGCAGCGGGCGTGCGGACCGGCGCTGCCTGGGTGCTGCGCTCGATCCGCTGCGCGGAGCCGGCCGTGCTCGACGCGCTGCGGCGGCGTGCCGCCGTGGAGGACGATCCGACGGCGCTCGTGTCCCAACTGCTGGCGGTCGGAGAGCTCTCCCCCGGGGACCGGGAGTGGCTCCTGCCCTGGCTGGACCACGGCCATCCGCTGGTCGGGCTGGCCGCCGCGCGGGGCGTCCTGGCCCCGCCGGGCGCGGGGACGGGCACGGCGGAGGGCGCCGCGGGCCGTGCGGTCGCCCGTGGGCTGGCGGCCGCCGGAGGGCAGCTGCTCCCCCACGTACCGTGGTGGCCCCTCGGTTATGAAGCGGTCCCCCGCTTCGCGGAGCTGTCGGCGCCGCACCCGTACGCGTCCGCGGCGCTGCTCGAAGCGACGGCCGGGCACCGGAGCGCGGACCTCCGCCGCGTGGCCGTGGTCACCGCCGGCGCGCGGCTGCGGTACTGGCGCGACCCCGCGCCCGAGCTCTGGGCAACGGTCGCGGCCGGACTCGACGACGAGCCCGACGTGGCCTCCGTGTCGGTCGAGGTCCTCTCCGGAGGCGGCGCGGCGGCGGCCCCGTGCGCGGACCCGCTGGTCCGCCACGTCGAGCGGTCCGGGGGCGCCGCCCACGCGGCCGCCGCCGACCACGCATTGCGGGCCCTGGTCGGCATGGGCGACGACAGGGCCGCCGACTGGTACGCCGCACGCCTGGGAAACCACTGGCTCGATGTCGCCCCGCTGCCCGCACGCTGGGCCCCGCGGCTGCTGCCGGTCTTCCGCCGGCGGCTCGCCGACCGCGGCCGGGAGAGCCACGCGTTCCCCCGGATCCTGCGCACCCTCGCCGAGTGGGGTCCGGTGGCCGCGCCGGCGGTGCCCGAGCTGGTCGGGCTGCTGGACACCCCGTTCGCCCGTGCGGCGGCGGAGGCGCTGGGCGCGATCGGCCCGACCGCCGCGGCCGGGCGGGCGGCCGGTCCGCTCGCCGCCCTCGTCACCGCCGCTCCCGGGCCGGGCCGGCACGCGTGGCACGGTGGTGCGCAGACCGCCGCCTGGGCGTACTGGCGCGTCACGGGAGACCCGGAACCCGCCCTGCGGGTGTGCGGGGCGGCTGCCCGGGCCGGCCTCGGGCAAGCGGTGCTGCGATATCTGGCCGACCTGGGGCCGCTGGCCGCCCCGCACGCCGACGCGGTACGGCCGCTGCTGACGCAGCCCGGGCAGTGGAGCCGGACCGGCGCCGCCGAGGCCTGGTGGCGGATCACCGGAGAGGCGCCGCCGGCCGTGGCGGCCCTGCTGCCGGAGCTCGCGCCGCTGGCCCGGCACGCGGCGGATCCGCTGGTCCTGCGGAGCGTACGGGTGCTGGGCGCGATCGGCGGGCCGGCGGCGGCGGCCCTGCCCGTACTGCACGAGGTCGCCTCGTCACCCCGCCGCTACGGCGGCATCCCGATGGACGAGCAACTGCTCGGGGCGGCGCGGGAGGCGCTGATCGCCATCGAGGCGGCCTGAGCCGGCGCGGTCAGCCGAGGACCGCGGTCACCTCGCGGCGGGCCGGCTCCGACAGGAGGGGCGCCCAGCGCGTGAACAGCTCCAGCAGGGCCGCCCCGTTGCGCTCGCGGAACGACTCGTTCACCTTGGCCAGGTCCAGCTCGTTGGCCACGGTGAGCTCGGCGAAGTCGCGACGCTGCTGCGAGGACGGCGTGAACTCCTCACCGGTGAACCGGTCCCGGAAGGTCACCGCCGCACCGTCCGGTGCGGCGAAGCCGGGATAGGAGGCCGCGCGGTCGCAGCTGGCGTAGAAGTACACGAGCTCCTCCGCCTCCGCACCGATCGCCCGGGCGAGGCGATCGCGCTCGGAAAGCTCCAGGAGTACCAGCGGCAGCCCGTCGGTGCCGTAGAAGGCGTGGCACAGTGCCGCGGTCTGCAGTACGGGTCGGGCGCCCCACGAGGCGAGCAGCGCCTCGACACGCAGCAGGTGGGTCAGGAGCGTGCCGCCGGAGTGCTTGGCGGTCTCCGCCCCCACCTCCTTGAGCAGGGCCATCGCCGGCGAGTCGGTGTGCTGGTCGTCGCTGTGCATCATGGGGCCCATCATGACGAGGACGCCGCCCCGGCGTACACCGGGACCGGCATGCGGACACCGGGCCCGTCGGACACCCCCTGGCAGCGGAGTCTCCGTCATGGGCGTGAGGCTCCCGCGACGGTGGCGCCGTGTCCGGGTGCGTGGCACCCTGAGGTCCGTGATCATACGGGTGAGTGAGGCACGCGTACGCCCTGACCGGTTCGAGGCGTTCCACGACATGATCGTCTCCGCGGTGCGCGAGTTCCCCGGCCGCTACCCGGGGCTGGTGGACCACGAGGTGCTGATCGCACCGCCCGATTCGCTGCTGTACGTCAGCCGCTGGCGCAGCGAGCGGGATCTGGTCGGCTACGCCGGCGAGCACTGGCGTGACCGGCCCGTGGTGCTGCCCGGCGAGGACGAGTACCTCGTGGCCCCGCTCCAGGTGCGGCACTTCACCGTCGCGTCCCTGTAGCCCGGCCCCGCAACCACGTCCTCGGGCAGCTGGGCGGCGTTCCTCTGGCAGTACTGAGGGCATCGGGCAGGGTTTCGCGGCGAGTTCAACTACCGGCAAGGCTTCGGTCGTGTACATGACAAGCACTCCCCCGAGAGTTTCCTTATCAGGGCAAACACCCTATAAAGGAAGAACGATGACGACACGACTGTCAGCTCGCGTCTCCGCGCTCGCGCTGTGCACGGCGCTCTCCACCGCCTTCGCGCTCCCCGCACAGGCCGCATCGATCAGCAGCGTCCGGCCGAAGGCCGAGACCGCGCCGCTGTACGACGACGAGGCCGGCGGGGACGCCAACGCGGACGACCCGGCGATCTGGCGCAATGCCGCCGACCCCGGCCGCAGCCTGGTGGTCGCCACCGCCAAGCAGGGCGGCCTGCGGGTCTACGACCTGGACGCGCGCCAGGTGCAGTCGATCCCCGCCCCGGCCGGACCGGGCACCGACGACGCTCCCGGCCGCTTCAACAACGTCGACCTGGTCCAGGGCCTGCGTCTGGCCCGCGGCCCCGCCGATGTCGCGGTGGTCAGCGACCGCGGCAACGACCGGCTGCGCATCTACCGGATCGACCGGGACCGGCCCGGCGGCCCGCTCACCGACATCACCGACCCCGGCGTGCGCCCGGTCTTCTCCGCCGGCCAGGCGGAGATCAACGAGCAGAAGACCGCTTACGGCCTGGCCACCTGGACCGACCGGAAGACCGGCCGCTCCTACGCCCTGGTCAGCCAGCGCAACCGCACCCGGATCGCCCTGCTCGAACTGCTCCCCACCCCGGCCGGCACGGTCGGCTACCGTCAGGTGCGGACGATCGACCTGCCGTCCTCCTTCCGCATGCCGAACGGGACCACGTGGGCGCCGTGCGCGGAACCGGGCGAGCTCCCGCAGGTCGAGGGCATGGTCGTCGACCCCGCGGACGGCACCCTGTACGCGGGGCAGGAGGACGTCGGCATCTGGCGCATCGACGCGGGCCTCACCGGCACGCCGAAGCTGATCGACAAGGTCCGCGAGTACGGGGTCCCCGGCACCTACGACCCGCAGACCGAGGAGTGCACGCCCGGCGCCGACCCCGGCTTCGGCGGCAAGCGCCTGACGGCCGACGTCGAGGGCCTCACCCTGGTCACCGAGCCGGACGGCGACGGCTACCTGCTCGCCTCTAGCCAGGGCGACGACACCTTCGTCGCCTACGACCGCGAACGCGGCGACCACAACGAGTTCGAAGGCGCCTTCCGCATCACCGCGGCCTCCGCCGGCCTCGACGGCTCCGAGGTCTGCGACGGAGCGGCCGCCCTCAACGCGCCCCTCGGCGCGCGCTACCCGCACGGCCTGCTGGTCGTCCAGGACGGCAAGGAGACCCCCGGCGACGGCGACCGCGAGGCCACCGGCTTCAAGTTCGTCGACCTGGGCGAGGTCCTCGGCGCCATCGGCTGAACCGGCACGTGAAGCGCGCGGAGGTCGTGGCCGTCGGCCCGGAGGACATCGCCACGGGCCGTCACCGGGTCGGCAGCGGCCGCAAGGCCGGCACCATCGTCGTGCGCCCTTGACGTGGCCTTCAGCGTCTGCGGCGGCGGGCGAGGCGGGTGCGGTGGCCTGACGGGGGCGGGGCCGCCAGGGCGAAGGTCACGGCGATGCGCGCCCCGCCGAGCGGTCCGCGCGTGACGCCCACCGTGCCGCCGGTCGCGGTCGCGGCCCGGCGCGCGATGTCGAGGCCCAGTCCCGTGGAGCCGGTGCTGCTGCCGCGGGACAGGGCACGGTCCGGTTCCGGGATGCCCGGGCCGCCGTCCTCGACGACCAGTTCCACGGCCTGGGCCGTGCGCCGGACTCCGACGGCGAACGCGGTCCCCTCCGGGGTGTGGCGGAACACGTTGCCGATGAGGGCGTCCACCACGGCGGCCACGTCGTCGTCCGGGAGCCCGACGGCCGTGGGCTCCTGGGTGACGTCCAGATGGCAGGCACGGTCCTGCTGCTGCGCCAGGACCGCCCAGAAGGCCGTCCGGCGGCGCACGACCTCCGCCACCTCGCTGCCCGGTCCCCCGGCTCCCGCCGCGGCGGCCCCGCCTCCCGGGGCCCGTTCCGTACCCAGCAGGCCCTGGCCCATGGGTCCCACGGCGAGCGGGGTGCGCGCCGCGGCGATGATGGCCTGCAGTTCGGTCTCCAGCTCGCAGACGGCCGCCTCGACCCTGGCCGACTCCGGTGTGCCCGCCATCCGTTCCGATGCCAGGTGGAGCGCGGTCAGCGGGGTGCGCAGCCGGTGCGAGAGGTCGGCGACGAGTTCGCGTTCGACGGCGAGGAGTTCGTTCATGCGCTCGGCCATCGCGTTGAAGGCGACGCCCGCGTCACGCAGTTCCCGGGGGCCCATGGGCTCCACCCGGGCGTCGAGGTCGCCCAGTCCGAGGGCCCGCGAGGCCTGCGCGAGCCGCTTCGAGGAGCGGACCACCTTGGCGCCGAGCCGGTCGGCGACCAGCACCGAGCCGGCGATCAGCCCCACCGCGAGGAAGCACATCACCGCCCATGACTGCGCCACCCCCCGGGTGAGTTCCTCCTCGGGCACGAAGTTCTCGATGACGGCGACCTCGTCGCCCGGCAGCACCACGGGCTGCAGGCAGACCCATCCGCCGGGTACCTCCTGCGAGATCGACTCCCGGCCCCGCTGCGCCCGTTCGAGCAGCGTGCGGGGAGCCTTGGAACGGACCGGGGCGCCCGCTCCCGGCAGGTGCACGATCAGGTGGTCCGCGGCGTCCAGGCCGGCCGCGGCCTCGCGCAGCGCGTCCGGGTCCGTGGTGAGGGCGAGCACCGGCGCCAGGGCGGCGCCGCGCTGCTGGGCGGCGGACACTCCCTGTTCCTTGACCAGCGACATCACCAGGGCGGCCAGCGGTATGAGGAAGGACAGGGCGACCATGGAGGTCACGGCGAGGGCCACACCCGCCAGGGAACGTCTCAACGCGGTGCCACCAGCTTGATGCCGACCCCGCGGACCGTGAGCAGGTAGCGGGGGGCGGCCGCCCGTTCGCCGAGCTTGCGGCGCAGGGAGGACAGGTGCACGTCGACGGTCTGGTCGTCCACGTAGGGCTCGCGCCACACCTCGGTCAGCAGACGCCGTTTCGAGACGACCCGGCCGGTGTGGTGCGCGAGGAAGGCCAGCAGGTCGAACTCCCGGCGGGTCAGGCGCAGCTCCCGTCCCGCCAGGTGCGCGGTGCGCGCGCCCGGGTCCACCGCCAGCTCGCCGACGACGGTGGGCCGCAGGGGGTCCCCAGCCTGCGCGGGCGCGGGTCCGGCCGGGCCGCCGACCGCGGCGGCGGGGGCCGTGCCGGCGGTGCGCCGCAGGACGGCGGCGAGCCGGGCGAGGAGCTGGCCCCCGGAGAAGGGCTTGACCAGGTAGTCGTCGGCGCCCGCGTTCAGGATGCTGATGATCTCGGACTCGTCGTCGCGGGCGGTCGCCACCAGCACCGGTACGGAGGAGATGCCGCGGATCATGCGCAGGGCGTCCCCGCCGTCCAGGTCGGGCAGTCCGAGGTCGAGGACCACCGCGTCCACGGGGGCCTGCGTGACCTCGCGCAGTGCGCCGAAGCCGTCGGCGGCGCTGCGCACGGCGTACCCCTGCTCGGCCAGGACCTCGATCAGTGACTGGCGGATGCTGGGGTCGTCTTCCACGACCAGGACGCTCGGCATGCGGACACCTTAGAGGTTGGGCCCGGTGGGGAAGGCGGTCAGGGCGTGACGAAGGCCGGCCCCTCGCTGGTGACGCGCATCCGGACGGGGTGGTCGGACACCGGGATGGTGCAGCCGTCCCGCGTGCTGCAGCTCGCGTAGCCGATCAGGACCGTCGCGCTTCCGCTGCCCGATGCGCGGAGGGGGAGGGTGGTGGTGACCGGGCCGTCGGGGTAGACGGGGACCGGGGCGCCGACCCCCGGCAGCCGGACGGTCCGCTCCGCCTGTGCCGCCGTCAGCGGGCCGTCCGCCGCGAGGGTTCCGGTGACGGTCACGGCGGTCGGGCGGCCCACGCCCTCGACGCCGGCGGGCGGCAGGGCGGTGCTGTAGAGGTGGAACCCGGCGGCTTCGGGGGCGAAGACGGCGGTGAGGGTCCCGGTCCCCTTCGCGGCCTGCCAGCCGGAGACGGAGAGCGTGACGGTGACGCCGTTCTCGGAGAAGCGCGCCGTGGGCGGGGGTCCGGCGGCGGGCGGGGGTCCGGCGGCCGCGGGGGCGGAGCCGTCCGTGGCGATGCCGGTCAGCAGCAGGGCCGCCGCCACCGACAGGCCGACGCCGACCGGGACCGCGACCGGGACGGCCGTGCGCACCCGCCGTCTCACGGGGCCCACTTGTGCAGGAACGTGTTGATGCCGTCGGCCGTCAGCGGCGGGTTGCCCGTGGCGTGGGTGTCGACGCGTGTGCTGCCGGACGGGGAGACGACCACCAGGACGGGCATCGTGTAGGTCCCGCCCGAGGGGCTGTACTTGCGCAGCAGCGCGGAGTTGGCGGAGCTGTTGCCTCCGATGTCGACCTTGACGAGGTGGTAGCCGTCCGCGAGGAGGGCCGTGGTGGCGGGCTGGGCGAACACCTTGTCGGCGGCCTTGCAGTTGCCGCACCAGTTGGCCCCGAAGTCGAGCAGGACCATCCGGCCGTCGGACTTGGCCGCGCGCAGGGCCGCGTCGATCAGTGCCCGGGCGTCGGCCGAACCGTCGTAGCCGGGGCCGGGCACCTTGGCGGGCGCGGGGGCGGCGGAGGCCGGTTTGGCGCCACCGGAACCCGGACCGGAGCCTGTTGCGCTGCCGCCGCCGCCACGGGTGGTGCCCGGTGACGCGCCGGCGGCGGACGCGGATGCCGGGGCGGAGGAGGCAGAGGAGGCGGAGGCCGAGGGGGACGGCGGGGCGGAGGCGGTGGTGGACGTCTCGGGGGACGCGCCCGGGGCCGTCCCGTCCGCGGGCAGGGCCGGAGCCGACGTCCCGGTGCCGGCCCGCGCGGCGGAGCCGGCGGGTGCCGGGGAGGGGCCGCACGCGGTGGCCAGTCCGGCCACGACCACGGCGGCGGCGACCAGCGGGAGGCGCCGGGCGAGGGGTGAGGGAGAGGACGTCGTGCGATGTCCGGAGCGGACGGTTCGGAGCATGCGAGAGCTCATGGCGAAGACCCCAGGGCAGGTTGGGAAGACGGGACGGCGAGGCGCGTCCCGGCGCGGTGAAACCGGGGCCGGCGTCGCACGGGGACTCGTGCCCCGGCGCCGGCGGCCGCTCGGCTGACGCGAGCATAGGGCCGCCGGGGCCCCGTGGAACCGGCTCGGGGCGATCTTCAGGTTCCCCTAAGGAACAGCTCACCTTCCGCTGCACCGCACCCCGTCCCAGGGAGCAGCAGGGCCGTCAGAAGGAGCTCTCGCGGACGCTCGCCTTGGCGGACGGTGTGATGGTCGCCGTGATCTCCGACCGGTGGCCGTCGTTGCTGAAGGTGACGGTGAGGGTGTCGTCGGAGGTCTGCGCGGTGGTCGTCCTGAAGCCCAGGCCGGGAACCGCGGAGATCAGGCACACGCCCCGGCTCCCGTACCGGACGGTGACCTTGCCGCCCTGCGAGGGAACGGTGTGCAGACCCGCCCCGCCCCGTTCGCAGTCGACGCCGGGCCGGGGCGCGCCGGTCAGGGGGGCCTCGGTGGAGGCCTTGGCGGGGACGGGGCTGGGCGAGGGGGGCGTCGGTGGGGGCTGTTGCGTCGCGGACGGCGAGGGGCTGGTGGAAGGGCTCGCGGTCGGGGAGGCCTGCTCCGGGCCGGGGCTCCCCGCCTGCCATGCGGGGGGCGTGTCGATGACGACCGGGGCCGAACGCGCGGCCGGGGGCTTGTGGCTGGTCGACCCGACCACGAACTGGACCGTCGCGAGGACGGCGGTCACGCTGGCGGCGGTGCACGACAGCCATATGAGCAGGTAGCGCGGAGTTCGGGGCACGGGCCCCATAGTGGCCGACGCGCGGCGCGGCGCGTAACCGGCGCCGCCTCCACCGTGCCGGCTTCGCTGCGGCAACGGTCGCGCGCCGGGGCGTGCCCGGTGAACGCCGACGTCCCCCTGACCGCCGGAGCAGGGGGACGTGGACGTCCACGGCCCCGTGGGGCGGGCGCGTGGAGGTCTCTGGGAGTGGGGGGTGAGGGGCGGGCGGGACGGACTACCTCGGGGTGCCGAAGTCCTGGGTCCACCAGGGGCCGCCGTCGCCCTTGTGGACGCCGATCCCGATCTCCTTGAAGGAGCAGTTGAGGATGTTGGCGCGGTGGCCGGAGCTGTTCATCCAGGCCGACATGACCGCGGCGGCGTCGCTCTGCCCGCGGGCTATGTTCTCGCCGAGGCCGGACCACTTGTAGCCGGCCGCCTCCACCCGGCTCGTCATGGTGGACCCGTCGGGCCCGGTGTGCGACATGACGCCGCTGCGGGCCATCGTGTCGCTGTACGCCCGGGCCGCCGAGCTGAGCTTCGCGTCGACCGTCAGGGGACCGCATCCGGCGGCGGCCCGCTCCTTGTTGACGAGGGCGAGGACGGCGGACTCGGCGTCCCCGTTGACGGTGCCTGAGCCCGAACCGGAGCCGGAGCCGGAGCCCGAACCGGACCCCGAACCGGAGCCGGAGCCCGAGCCGCCGGAAGTCCCGGCGGAGCCGCTGCCCTTGGTGGGGGCGGATCCCTGCGCCGGCTTGGCGGGCCGGTCGGCCCCCGAGGTATCGGGCGCGCTCTCGGGCCGCGTGCCGTCGCCGGGTGCGGCCGGCCCGGAGGAGCCGGGGCCGGGGCTCGCGCTCGCACTCGCGCTCGTACTGGGGCTCGCGCTCGCCGACGCCGGGGCCGAGGGGCTCCCGGCCGGGGCCGGGTCGCTGGTGTCCGTCTTCGGCTGCGACGGTCCCGCATCGGACGCGGCTCCGGAAGCCTGCCGGTCCTTGCGGTCGTCACCGCCCGAGTCGGCCACCGCGACCCCGACCGCCACCACCGCGGCGGCCGCGGTGACGGACAGGACGATGCGGGTGCGCGTCGCCTTCTTCCGGCGGGCCTCTGCACGGGACGGGGTCGCGGGGGTACGGCTGCGGCTCATGCCGGTAACACCTCACTGGAGAGGGGACGGGAAGTACGGCCGAGCCTAGGCCGGTGATCAGGGCACATCGTGCCGCGGAGGGGGTTCTTCAGGTTCCCCTAAGGAAGCCCGCAGGATCGGTACAGGGACGATCGGGGGCATTGCGCCCAACTCCGGCGGGATCAGGCGTCGTGCCAGCCGTCCGGCCGGCTGCCGTCGATGTCGGTGAACCCGTAGGCCCGGGCGAGTTCGGCCGAGGTGACCGATCTCTGGTTCCAGCGGGCGCGTTCCGGATCGGCGGCCAGGGCCGCGGCCGCGCGTCCCACGTAGCGCGGCGACTCGGACCGTGCGAAGCCTTCAGGCGCGGTGGGAAGACCGCCGGCCCGGCCCGGTGCCAGGGCCTCGCGCCAGGTGGCCTCGGTGACGCCGAAGTTGTCGAGCATCATCTCCGACCGCAGCCAGCCGGGGGTGACGGCGACGGCGGTGGCTCCGTAGGGGGCGAGCTCGTGCCCCAGGGAGAACGCCAGCCGGTTCACCGCCGCCTTGGCCAGGTCGTAGAAGGCGGAGATCCGGTACCAGGACGCGTTGATGCCGGTCGTTCCGTCGGTCACCTCGACCAGCAGGCCTCCGGGCCGGGCGATGAGCAGCGGCAGGAGGTGGTGGGCGGTGATCAGGTGCGTGTCGACGGCGAGCCGGAGGATCCGGAGGCCGTCGTCGAGGTCGTGCTCCCACACCGGTGTGTTCCACTGCGCGGGACCGCCCTTGAGGAGTTCGGCCCCCCAGATGTCGTTGACCAGGACGTCGATGTGTCCGTACTCGTCCCGGAGGCGCCCCGCCAGACGCCGGACCTGCTCGGGGTCGAGGTGGTCGGCCTGGACGGCGATGCCGGTTCCGCCGAGCTCCGAGACCAGGTCCGCCGTCTCCTCGATCGTCTCCGGCCGGTCGTAGTCGGAGCCGTCCCGTCCCCTGACGCTGCTGCGGCCCGTGCAGATCACCGTCGCGCCCGCTTCGCCCAGCGCCGCCGCGAAGCCCCGGCCGGCGCCGCGGGTCGCTCCCGCCACGACGGCGACGCGTCCGCGCAGGGCGTCGGGATCGGGCGACCACGTCATGGGGCCACTGTCCCACGGCGTGAAGGGTTCAGGAGCGGTGGCAGGGCCGGCCGGCGGCGCTCAGCGGCGGTAGGCGGCTGCCGCGGTGTCGATGAAGGACCGGATCAACGGGTTGGTGTCGCCCGCGTTGCACACCGCCACCACTCGGCTCGGCGTCATGTCGGCCAGCGGGACCGCGGCCAGGTCCGCGCTTGATCGCCCGGCTCAGGGGCGGCTGGCTCATGTGCAGTCGGGTGGCGGCGCGGCCGAAGTGGAGTTCCTCGGCGACGGCCACGAAGTAGCGCAGGGTCCGTAGCTCCACCCTGCGACGGTACCCGTGCGGTATCGGCGCCGCGGGACGGGTCTTGGACGCGGGTGGCACCCCGGCGGTGCACTGGTGGGCATGACTGGAGAAGAGAAGGCCCACGCGCCGCAGCCCGTCCCCGCCGTATCGGTGGTGGGTCCCGGCGACGGCGAGATCATCGTTCTGGGCACCACGCGCATGCGGGTCCTGGAGGACGACAGCAACACCGGGCACCGCCTCGCGATCGCCGAGTCGGTCCTCGCCCCACACACCCAGGGGCCGCCGCAGCACCGGCACGGGCGGCACGACGAGGGCTTCTACGTCCTGTCCGGGACGGTGCGGTTCACCGTCGGGGACGAGGAGCACGACGCCGCCACGGGCACGCTCGTGGTGGTTCCGCCCGGCGTCCCGCACACCTTCGCCAACCTGACCGGCCAACCCGCCGTCATGCTCAGCACGTTCACCCCCGACCTGTACGTGCAGTACTTCCGCGACCTCCAGGAGGAGCTCGCCGCCGGCCGGCCTCTGACGCCCTGGGCCGCCATCGACGCGATGAGCCGCTACGCGACCGAGCCGGCCACCGGCCTCGGCTGATCAGAGGCGCGGGCCGAGGAACAGACCGCCGCTCGCGTCGATGACCTGGCCGGTGATCCAGCGGGCGTCGTCGGAGGCGAGGAAGGCGACCACGTCGGCGACGTCGCCGGGCCCGCCGAGCCGGTCGAGCGCCGTCATGCCGGCGATCCGTTCGGCGAGGTCCGGCACGTCGTCGAAGACCGCGGAGTTGTCCGGCGTCCTGGTCGCACCGGGAGCGACCGCGTTCACGGTGATCCCCCGGGTCCCGGTCTGCTGGGCCAGCGTCCTGCTCATCGTCTCGACCGCGGCCTTCGTCATCGCGAAGGAGGTCTGGGCCGGGTTGGCCATCCGGGTCGCCACCGACGAGACCGTGATGATCCGGCCGCCGTCACGCAGCAGGGGCAGCGCGCGCTCGACGATGAAGTACGGCGCCCGCACGTTCACCGCGAACAGGTGGTCGAACTCCGCCCTGGTCGTCACGCCGAGCGGGCCGGCCGGCGCCGCCGCCGCGTTGTTGACGAGGATGTCGAGGGGCCGGCCGGCCAGGGCGGCCCCGACTCCGGCGAAGAGCGTCTCGACGTCGCCGTCCACGCCCAGTTCGGACCGGACGGCCCGTGCGGTCCCGCCGGCGCGCTCCACCTCCTCGACGGTTGCCGCCGCCCCGCTCCCGTCCGTGCCGAAGTGCACGATGACCATGGCCCCTTCGGCCCCGAGGCGGGCCGCGATCGCCCGCCCGATGCCGCGCGACGCCCCCGTCACCAGAGCCGTCCTGCCGGTCAGACCCCGCATGCCACCCCCTCGCATGTGTTAGTCACTAACATAGTGGTAGTGTCTACCATATGAAGGAAAGTCAGCCAACCCTGCGGGAACGACGGCGGTCCGAGACGCGGGGCGCGATCCAGAAGCACGCGGTGCGACTGTTCACCCAGCGCGGCTACGACGCGGTGACGGTGGCCGAAGTCGCAGCGGCCGCCGGTGTCTCGGCCATGACCGTGTACCGGCATTTCCCCACCAAGGAGGACCTCGTCCTCGTGGAGCAGCCGGCGCGGGCCATCGCCGAGCGGGTCGCCGCATCGTCGACGGCGGATCCCCTCGTGCGACGCGTCGGCGGCGCCCTCGTCGACGCGGCGGCGGCGTTGACGGGGAGCCGGGGGGCCGGACCGGTGGCGGACGACCGGTTCCTGCTGGACTGCCTCCGGCTCATGACCTCCACTCCCGCACTGCGGGCCCGGCACCTGGACAGCCAACACGCGCTGCAGCAGGCCGTCGTGGACGCCCTCGCCATCAACACCGCAGATGACGACGCCCTGTTCGACGCGCAGGCCGTGACCGGCGCCTGCTTGGCCGCGATGCACACGGCACTGACGCGCTGGGCCGAGGACGACGGAGAGACGGAGCTCCCGGAACTCATCGCGCGAGCACTCGCCGCCGCGTTCGGTGACGGGGCCTCGACCACCGGCTGACGCGTCGCGCGGATCAGTGCGCGGGCCCGCCACGATCCGTGTCCGCACGATCCGTGTCCGCACGATCCGTGTCTGCGCGGGCGGCCTCGCGCCTCTGGTCCTCCTGCCGGGCCCAGGCGTCCGAGTCGATGCGCTTGCGGTAGACCTGTTCCGGTTCCGCCGCGCCCAGGTGCACCGTCCACACCCACATGACGGCCGACAGCACGAAGAAGAAGCACGCCACCGCCAGGTACGACCCGATCTCCTCGGACTCGTCGACGCCCTCGTCGTGCATGAAGCCCGGTACACCGGAGACCAGTGCGTTCACCCACCAGGCGAGCGCCGCGTTGAACAGAGCCAGGGAGATCCAGTACACGACCCGCATGGTCTTCGCGGGGCCGCTCAGTTCCCCCAGCAGGAGCAGGCGGCGCAGCGATACCGGCCCCGTCCGGTGGCGGGCCCCCGTGTCCGTCTTGGCGCGGTGCACCGATGCGTAGCAGTCGTCCAGCCAGGTGATCGGGTCCGGGGCCGCATCCGGATTCGGGACGGTGGTCCCCGCCTGGTCCCTGGCCTGCATCCAGCCGGTGATGAACTGGATCTCCAGCTGCGCCTTCTCCAGCTGCCGGCGGTAGTGGTGGTCGGCGCTCCGCGCCTCGCGCCGGTCCCGGATGAGGAGGCTGGCCCCGCCCACCAGGCCGCTGATCACGGGCACGAAGAACGGGGCGAACAGCACCAGGGAGTCCATGACAGCCACCGCACGCGCCTCCTCACCCCCAGCGTCGCACCGCCCTCCGCCGGCAGCCCCGTCCCGGGGGCCGATCGGGTGTCTCCCCCGCCGGTGACCTGCTCGGGCTCGGGCCTGCTCGAAAGCGGGAGGCACCCGGGGCGCGGGACGGAGGGGTGCGCGGTGGTGGGAGAATCGCGAGGGTGACGACGAGAACGACTGATATCGCCGCGGCGGCCGGTGTGCTGCGCGCCGGCGGCCTGGTGGCCCTGCCGACCGAGACCGTCTACGGTCTCGGTGCCGACGCCGAGAACGCCGACGCGGTCAACCGGATCTTCGAGGTCAAGGGACGCCCGTCCTCCCATCCGCTGATCGTCCACATCGGCGGCGCGGAGCAGCTGGACGACTGGGTCGAGGAGGTGTCCCCGACCGCGCGCCTGCTGGCGGAGAACTTCTGGCCGGGGCCGCTGACGCTGGTGCTGCGGCGCGGCCACCGGGTGCCCCTGGAGGCGACGGGCGGGCTGGAGACGGTTGCCGTGCGCGTGCCCGACCACCCCGTCGCGCTGGAACTGCTGGCGGCCTTCGGCGGCGGGGTGACGGCCCCCTCGGCCAACCGCTTCGGCTCAGTCAGCCCCACCACGGCGGACCACGTCACCGCGGAACTCGGTGAGGCCGTGGACTGCGTGCTGGACGGCGGCCCCTGCCAGGTCGGCGTCGAGTCGACCATCGTGGACGTCACCGGCGACGTTCCGAGCATCCTGCGGCCCGGCGGGGTGACGCGCGAGGACCTCGAAGCGGTCCTGGGCTTCCCGCTCGCCGTGCCCTCGACGAGCGAGGTGCGCGTGCCCGGCCAGCATCCCTCGCACTACGCGCCCCGCGCGCGGGTGGTCCTGGTCGAGCCGGGCACGGTCGTCGCCGAAGCGGAACGCGCGCAGGAGCAGGGGCACCGGGTGGGCCTGCTCCTTCCGCGGCCCCTCGACAGCTCCGACGTTAAGGCCCACGCCGTGGTGGAGGTCCCCGGTTCGCCGGCCGCCTACGCGCGCGGGCTGTACGGGTTCCTGCGCGAGCTGGACGACCGGGGGTGCGACCTCATCGTCGCGTCCCTGCCGGCGGAGGAGGGGCTGGGACTGGCGATCGCCAACCGCCTCCGCCGAGCGGCGGGACCCCGGCCTTCCTGAGCCCCCGGTCCGGCCGGGCCCCGGGGCCCGGCCGGGCATCTAGGCGATGACCACCGACGCGTACGCGGGTGCCCTGCCGTGAAGGTGGGGACATGGACACCTTCGAGGACCCCGTGGAGATCGTCTTGTGGACACGGCACGAGGACGGCCGGTGGTCGGCCAGGCCGCTCTGGATGGTGCTGGTCGATGGACGGGCCTACGTCCGGTCCGCGTTCGGGCGGCGCAGCGCCTGGTACCGCCGGGTCCTGGGCCGGGCGGACGTCCGGATCGAGACCGCGTCGGGCCGGCTGCCCGTCGCCCTGCGGCCGGTGGGCGACTCCGGGCTCGTCCGGCGGGTCTCGGAGGCCTACCGGGCGAAGTACGGACTCTGCTGGCCGGGCCCCGTGGCGTCGGTCAACGGACCGGAGGCGGCGGCGACCACCCTGTGCCTAACGGATGCCGGGCAGGTCCCGCAGTTGCCTGCGTGAGGTGAGCCCGAGCTTGCGGAAGATGTTGCGCAGGTGCGCGTCGACCGTCCGCGGGCTGAGGAACAGCTTCGCCGCCACCTCTTTGGAGGTGGCGCCGTCGGCGACCAGGCGCGCGATGTGCACCTCCTGCACGGTCAGCTGGTCCGAGGCCTCGGAGGTGCGGCTGCGGGCCTGCTCTCCCGTGGCGCGCAGCTCGCCGGCGGCCCGCTCGGCGAAGGCCTCCATGCCGAGGGCGGAGAGCGACCCGTGCGCCTGCCGCAGCGCGGAACGGGCGTCCCGGCGCCGGCCCTGGCGGCGCAGCCACTCCCCGTAGAGCAGGTGGGCGCGGGCGCGGTAGACGACCAGCCGGTCGTCGCCGAGCAGGCCGAGGGCTTCCCGGTAGGCGGCCTCGTCCCCGGTCACCAGGGCCCGCGTGTAGGCCTCGACGCCGAGGCCCCAGGCGTGCCGGCCGGTCCGCGTGCGCTCCTGGAGGGCGGCGAGGGCCTCGGCGGCGGCTTCGGGCTCGCCGCACCGTACGGCTGCTTCGACCAGCTCGGGCAGGGCGAGGCCCGCCGTGCCGACCGCGCCGTGGTCGACCGCGCGCTTCGCCGCCCGGAGCGCGGTCGCGTAGTCGGCCAGGCCGTTGTGGAGCACGGCCGTCGCCCACTGCACGCTGAGGCTCATCCGGTGCTCGACCGAGGCGAAGAGTTCGAGGGCCTCCGCGCGGCGCCCGCGCAGTGCTGCCAGGTGGAGGCGCGGGTAGACGAGCGGTGCCGCCCCGGTGGCGTCGGCGATGGCCTCCTCTTCGGAGATCAGCTCCATGGCGGAGCCGAAGTCGCCGGTGTGCGCCTTCGCCGTGGCCCGCATGGCCAGTCCGATGGGCAGGGCGTGGAAGGAGCCGGACTCGCGGCCGGCCGCGACGGCGCGGGCGGCGACGCCTTGCAGGGTGTCGAAGTTCCACAGTTCGGTCGCCAGCATGAAGCCCAGTGAGGGCCGTCGTGCCCACACCTCGTCGTCGGCGTCGGCGACCACCGGTCGGAGGATCTCTCCCGCGGCCTGGTGGCCGTCGCCGACCAGGCTGATCAGGCCCGTCAGGACCGCTGCTGCCGTGGTGGGCGAACCGTCCTCCGGCGGGGTGTTCCCGGCGGCCTCCGCCACCTGGTCGAGGCCGCCGAGGAGGAGGCCCATCTCGAAGGCGTCCAGGTAGCACTCGCGCGCCCGGCCGGGATCGGTGGCGGCCAGGCGTGCCGCGGCGCGGAGGAGGTGCGCGGTGGGGCCTTCGTCGCCGCGGCGGCGGACGAACGACAGTCTGCCGCGGAGCAGGTCGGCCCTGGCCTCCTGGCCGGGGTCATCGGTGCGGACGGTGGTGAGCAGGCCGGCCGCGGTGTCGAAGTCGCCCACCGAGAGCGTGGCCTCGACGGCGGCGAGGACCCGCTCGGCACGTCGGGCCGGGTCGGCGGTGAGCTCGGCCGCGCGTTCGAGGAAGGCCGCTGCCGCGGCGATGCCGCCGCGTTCGCGGGCGCGGGTGGCGGAGGCCTCCAGCTCGGCGGCCACCTGCTCGTCCGGTCCGGCGCTGGCCTGGGCGCGGTGCCAGGCCCTCCGGTCGGGGTCGGTCTCCGGGTCGGTCACGGCGGCCAGCGCCTCGTGCGCCCTGCGGCGTTCTTCCGGTGCCGCGGCGAGGTAGGCCGCCGAGCGTGCGAGGGGGTGGCTGAAGCGGATGCGGGTGCCGAAGTCGACCAGCGGAACGGACTGCGCGACGGCGGTCGCGTCGATGCCCAGGAGTTCGGCGGCACGCCAGAGCAGACCGGGGTCGCCGATCGGTTCGGCGGCCGCGAGGGTCACCAGCAGCCGCGCCGCCGGCGGCAGGAGTTCCAGGCGGGAGCGGAAGCTCTGCTCGATCACGCCGGGGACCGTGTCGGGCTGGGCGAATCCGCCCGCCATGCCGGCGAGTCCGGCGGTCCTGGGCAGCTCCACCAGCGCGAGGGGGTTGCCGCGCGCCTCCCCCAGGATGCGGTCGCGCACCCGCTCGTCGAGGGGGGCGCGGACCGCGGCCGCCAGCAGCGCCCGGGCGTCCGCTTCGCCGAGGCTCCGGAGCGCATGGCCGGGCAGCTGGTCCAGTTCGGGGCGCAGGACCGGTTCACGGGCGGCGAGGACGAGGGCGACCGGCTCGGCCGAGACGCGTCGGGCCAGGAACGCCAGCGCCTTGACCGACGACTGGTCCAGCCACTGCGCGTCGTCGACGGCGCAGAGGACCGGGCGTTCCTGCGCGGCCTCGACCAGGAGGCCCAGTGCCGCCATGGCGACCAGGAACGGATCGGGTGCGCCGGTGTCGAGGCCGAAGGCGATCTCCAGCGCCTTGCGGTGCGGCGCGGGCAGCGCCGTCAGCCCGCCCATCACGGGCGTGAGCAGCTGGTGCAGTGCGGCGAACGGCAGCTCCGTCTCGAACTCCGTGCCGGACGCGCGTATGACGTGGAATCCGGGCGCGGACCGCTCCAGGTGCCGCAGCAGCGCGCTCTTGCCGATGCCCGGCTCGCCGCGCAGGACGAGGGCGCCGCCCTGGCCCTCCCGTGCCGCCTGGAGCAGTGCGTCGAGGCGGTCCGTCTCGTCCTGACGGCCGATCAGCACATCCGTGTGTGTCGTGGGCATGTCGGAAAACCTATGCGGTCGCGGGCCGTGGGGGAACCGGGGATGATCACCGCCCGGCGGTGCCGCCGCGGTGTGAACGCCCCTGCGGCGCGGCCGTGTTCCGCCTACGGGTCCTGTGCAAGGGGCCGTGGGGCGTGTAGGTGATGACTGCCGACGCGAGCGGTGGTCGCCCGTTGCGAAGGTCTACCCATGACCCGCACCGCACTGCGACGAACCGCCACCACCGGCTGGCTGCCGCTGGGAGTTCTGGCCACGGCCCAGTTCCTGGTCGTGCTGAGCACCTCGATCGTGAACGTCGCCCTGCCGCAGATCCGGGCCGGGCTGGGCCTGTCCGACACGGGCCAGGCGTGGACCGTCAACGCCTACGTCCTGGTCTTCGGCGCGCTGCTGCTGCCGGGCGGCCGGGCGGGCGACGTGTACGGGCTCCGCCGCGTGTTCCTGCTCGGCACCGGCCTGTTCGCCCTCTCCGCCCTCGGCGCGGCCCTGGCACCCACGGCTACGGCGCTGATCGCCTTCCGGGCGGCGATGGGAACCGGCGCGGCCCTGCTGGCACCCACGGCACTGGCCCTCGTCCTGACGCTCTACTCCGGCCGGGACCGGCGCGGCACCGCGCTCGGAGTGTGGGGCGCGGTCTCCGGTGCCGGCGGTGCGGCGGGCGTGCTGCTGGGCGGCCTGCTCACCGGACTGTACGGCTGGCGCGCGGTGTTCCTCGTGATGGTGCCCCTCGCCGCGGCTGTACTGGTGGCCACCCGGCTGCTCGTCGGGGCCGACCGGCCGCGCGGCGGAACCCTGGACGTGCCGGGCACGGTGACGGTGACGGCGGGGCTCCTCGCCCTGGCCTACGGCCTGTCGGGCCCCTGGCCGGCGGCCGTGGCCGGCGCGGCGCTGCTCGGCCTGTTCGCGGTGCTCCAGCGGCGGTCCGCCGCCCCGCTGCTGCCGGCCAGGATGCGCGTGGTCGCGGCGCCCAGCGTACTGATGGCGCTGCTGGGCGCGGTCTGGCTCGGGCTGTTCTACTTCCTGCCCCTCTACCAGCAACGCACCCTCGGCTACTCGCCCTTGGAGGCGGGGCTGACCCAGCTGCCGCTCGCCCTCGTGATCACCCTCTCCTCCTGGTTCACCGGCAGGGTCTCCTCCCGGCGCGTGCTCCCCCTCGGCCTGCTGGCCCTGGCGGCCGGACTGGCCTGGCTCTCGCGGACCCCGGCCGACGGCACCTTCATCGCCAACCTGCTCGGCCCCTCGCTCCTGGTCGGCGCCGGCCTCGGGACCTCCTTCGTACGGCTCACCGCGGCGGCCTCCACGGGTGTGCCGGCCGCCGACAACGGCCTGGCGGGCGGGCTGGTCAACGCCACCCGGCAGATCGGCGGAGCCGTCGGCCTGTCCTTCCTGACCCTGCTCCCCTCCTCCGGTGCGGCCTTCCTGGCCTGCGCCGCCCTGACGCTCATCATCTCGGCCCTCTCCACCCGAAAGGCCTGACCATGTCACTCGCCAAGCCGTACATCAGCGACCACTTCGCCCCCGTCACCGACGAGATCACCGGCCGCGATCTGAAGGTGCGTGGCACCCTCCCGCCCGAGCTGAACGGCCGCTACTTCCGCAACGGCCACAACCCGAAGCCGGGCGTCACGCCCACCCACTGGTTCCGCGGCGAGGGCATGCTCCACGGGGTGCGCCTGCGGGACGGGCGGGCCGAGTGGTACCGCAACCGCTGGGTGCGCACCCCGTTCCTCGACGGCGTCCCCTTCACCGGGACCGAACTCGAAGTCAGCGCCGCCGCCACCAGCATCATCTTCCACGGGGGCCGCTACCTGGCCCTCCAGGAGGCCAACCTGCCCTGGGAGGTCAGCGCCGACCTCGAAACGATCGGCGTCCACGACTTCGGCGGCAAGCTCACCAGCTCGATGACCGCACACCCGAAGGAGGACCCGCACACCGGCGAACTGCACTTCTTCAGCTACAGCCCCTTCGCACCGTTCCTGACCTACTACGTGGCCGACGCCTCCGGCGCGATCGTCCGCTCCAAGGTGGTCGACGGCTCCGGGCCGTCGCTCATGCACGACTTCGCGATCACCCGCGAGCACGTCGTCTTCATCAACTCGCCGGTGGTCTTCGACCACGCGGAGCACTCCGGCATCCCCTACCGCTGGCACGACGACGTCCCGCTGCGCATCGGCGTGGTGCCGCGCGCCGGGGGCAGGACCACCTGGTACGAGGCGCCCGAGCAGGCCGCGCTGCTGCACGTCGCCAACGCCCACACCGACCCGCGGGGCCGGATCGTGCTCGAAGCACCGCGCTTCGACCGGTCCGCCTGGGAGAGCTCGTGGAAGTGGTGGGTCGGCGCCCCCGGTTACGGCACCAGCCCCGACGCCGGGTCGACCTTCCACCGGTGGACGGTCGACCCGGCCACGGGCAAGGTCACCGCCGAGTCCCTGGGCGAACTGGTCACGGAGTTCCCGTCGATCAACGAGGCCCGCACCGGCTCGGACCACCGCTACAGCTACGCCATCGCGTTCCCGGGCGCGGGCCTGTCGGGCTACCACACCGTCAAGCTGGATTCGCGGACCGGGCGGGAGACGCTGCTCGCGCACGGTGAGGGCCGGATGCCGGGCGAGGCGGTCTTCGTACCCGCCGAGGGCGGGAGCGCGGAGGACGACGGCTACCTGCTCACCATCGTCAGCGACGTCGCGGCCGACGCCTCGGAGCTGCTCGTCCTGGACGCGGGCGACCTGAGCACCGTGGCCGCCGTCGAACTGCCCCGCAGGGTTCCCGCCGGCATCCACGGCGACTGGATCCCCGACACCGGCCTGCCCTCCTGACCCGCCTGACCCGCCTGACCCGCCTGACCCGCCTGACCGCCGCACCGCCCGGTACCCCCAAACCGCCCGGGCCGCCGCCTTCTCCCCCTCGGGCGGCGGCCCGGGCTCCCGAAAGCGAGGAGACATCCCATGACGTACCCCACGACCATCGACGAGAACGCCCCCGTCATCGCCGACCACACCATCCGGATCGCCGCCCCGGTCGAGCGGATCTGGCAGCTCCACACCGACATCGGCGGCTGGCCCGCATGGCTGTCCGCCATCACCCGGGCCCGGCTCGACGGCCCGGTCGCCCCCGGGACGACCTTCCACTGGGTGACCGCGGGCATGTCTATCGACTCCACCGTCTACGCGGTCGACACCGCGCACCGCATCCTCTGGGGCGGTCCCGCACACGGCATCACCGGCGTGCACGAGTGGACCTTCACCGAGGACGGCGACGGCGTCGTGGTCCGCACCCGGGAGTCCTGGGCCGGCGAACCCGTCGACGCCGACCGGGACAACCTCGCCGCCGCGCTCGACGCGTCGCTCGTCACCTGGCTCGACGCCCTCAAGCAGGCCGCGGAGCAGGAGGAACACCGGCCCTGACGGCCGCCCCCCACCCCTGCGTCCGCCGCCGCCCGCCCGCCGGACCCCGGGGCGGGGGGGGGGGGGCGTCCGTGAAGGGTTTTTGCCCGTCGAAAGGCGGGGGGGGGGCCGCGGGGGTGGAGCTGCCTCTGAACACCCGCCCGGGCGAGC
>NZ_JBWKEZ010000036.1:56900-88388 GCF_056434525.1 Streptomyces sp. NPDC044002 | reverse complement strand
CAGCGGGTGATGAAGCAGGAACCACTACGCACGTGCTGGAAACAGCGGTGGCACAGTGGGAATCTCCCCCGTTTACGGGGGAGAAGCGTCAACCGGTGATCACTCGTCGATCGCTCGCCCCACCTCCCGGGAGCACCGCACCTACACCACGCTGCGACGTCTGATCCTGAAGGAAGGGCTCCCGTAGGGAGGAACCGGTCCGTCAGGCCCGGTGCCGGGTGAAGGTGATGTAGGCGAAGGTCTCGCCCTCGCGGGGTGCCCGGGTCCAGGAGCGGGTGGTGAGGGTGGGCAGCCTGCCCCGGGTCAGGGCGAACCGGGGGAGCGACAGGCCCAGTTCGCGGTGGAGGGCTTCCAGCACGCGCAGCTCGCCGTCCAGGGGCGTGTCCTCCGGCCGGAACAGCCGGGCCGGGTCCAGGCCCTCGGGTACCGTCCCGGAGCGCTGTACGTCACCACCGCGCACGGTGAACGCGTAGACCGCCTCGCCCCGTTCGGCCACCGACAGGTGGAACGCGGCCGGCCGGTCCCCCGGGGACGAGCGTCTCGGCTCGCGCCACACCACCACCGCGCGGCCGTGCGCGGAGGCGGCGACGGCCGGGGACACGAACCGCTCGTCCAGGTACGGGGAGTCGCCGTCGAAGGCGAACGCCCATCCCTCGGCGGTACGGCCGACGGCGACGGCCGCCCGGTCCTCCCACGGCTCCACGCCTGCGCGCCCGTGCCGCCGGGGCGCCCGCCACGACGCACGCCGGTCCGTGGGCACGCCGAGTCCGGCTCCTTCCTCACCGATCAGGGCGGGCAGGCCGGCCGGGTCGAGGCCCTCGACCCACACGCACCGGAACCCGTCGGAAGGACCGCGGCCGGCCGCGGGCTCCACCAGCCAGCCGAGCCCCGGCGGGTCGAGGTCGGCGACCGGCTCGGGGACGGGCCCGGTCTCCCCCGAACGCGGTGTCGCGAGGAGCTCCCGCCCCCGCTCCGGGGTGACCAGCGGACCCAGGACCGGATCGGCGAGCAGCCCGATCGGAGCGATCAGCGAGGGCCCGGGCGCCTCCCACCGGGGGAGGGCGTCCCGCAGGACCCGCCACGCCGCGTCGGTCGCCCCCCAGCGGGCCTCCTCCCGGGCCTTCGCGACGGCCCGCCCCCACGCACCGGGAGGCTCGTACCGGTGGGTGCCGTCCCGCAGCGCGCCCAGCACCGTCCGGGCGGCCTCGCGGTCGACGCCCCGCGCGGCCATCATCCCGAGCCAGTGGTCGTCACCGCCCGGCCGTCCGTCGCCGGGCGGCGCCGCCAGGGCCTGCACCGGCAGGACCTCGGGCAGGTGGCGCGGGTCGGCGACGAGCAGCCCGTAGTCCCCGGAGACGTACCGGCCCTGCAACTGCCGGACCTGCTGCAACAGGACACCGCTCCGCGGCCGCCCGAAGGAGGACGCCTCCTCCAGCAGCGGCACCGCTTCCTCGTGGCGTCCCCGCAGGGCCAGCAGCCGGGCCTCCTCGACCCGGGCGTCCTGGGCGCGCGTGGTCGCGTTCACGAACCCCGGGTCGGCTGCCCGGGTGGAGTGGAAGCCGCGGTACATGGCCTCCATGTAGGCGCGGAACGACGGGTAGCGCTCCGGCGGCTCACCGCCCCACCCCTTGTAGAGGTGGAGCGCCCACTCGCCGTCCTCGTCCCTGTCACCCGGGTCGAGCAGGGCGTACGACATGTCGGACTCCGTCTCCAGCCGCAGCGCCCGCCGCCACATCCCGGCCAGCAGGACCTCCTCCTCGCCCGGGTCGTCGCCCAGGTTCTCCTCGTACAGGGGGGCCATGTCGAACGGGTCCCGGAACCAGTCGATGTCCGTCGTGCCGCCGAGCTGGTAGACCCCGGCCATCTGTTCCACGTACCAGCCGTCGCTCACGGCCAGGAACTCCCGGTACGAGGGCGGCAGGCGACGCCCCAGCCGCGCCTCGGCCGCCCGGATCGCCGCCTCGTCCGCCGGGGGCCCGCCCAGCCGGAAGCCGCCCGGTGCCGCCTCCTCGTCCGCCTCCTCGTCCGGGCCGTCGTCCGGGTGTCTGCGGGGAGTCCACTCCTCCTGCCACCGCGCCAGGAACGCATGCCAGTCGAACGCTTCGTCACTCATGGCCGGATGGTGTCACCCGCCACTGACAACACCTCCCGACCTCCCGACCTCCCAACCCGCTTCCTGCGGGGGCCGATTGCGCTTCCTAGGGGTCCTAGGCTATACCTAGGACCCCTAGGAACAAGGAGGGCGTGCATGGTGCGGGCAGGGCTGACGGCGGACCGGGTGACGGTCGCGGGCGCCGAGTTGGCGGACGAGGTCGGGCTCGACCGGGTGACCATGTCGCAGGTGGCCCGCCGCCTCGGCGTGAAGGACGCGAGCCTCTACACGCACGTCCGCGGCCTGGAGGACCTGCGCGGACGCATCGCGCTGCTGGCGGCGGACGAGAAGACCCTCCGCATCGCGGAGGCGACCGCCGGGCGGGCGGGCAAGGACGCGCTGGTCGCGTTCGCCAACGCCTGGCGGGAGTACGCCCACGAACATCCGGGGCGCTACGCGTCGACGCAGATCCCCATCGACATCGACCCCGAGCTGGCCGCGAAGGCGGCCGGACCACGGCGCGCGGTCGAGCTGACCTACGGCATGCTGCGCGGCTACGGGCTGGCCGAGCCCGACCTGACCGACGCCGTCCGGCTGCTGCGCAGCACGTTCCACGGGTTCGTCGCCCTGGAGGCCGCGGGCGGCTTCGGACACCAGCGTCCGCCCCAGGACTCCTGGGTCCGCGCCCTCGACGCCCTGCACAGCCTCCTGGAGCACTGGCCCCCGTCCCGAGAAGGAGACCCCTCATGACCGGCAGCCTGCGCGTGAACGGCGCGACCCTGCACTACGAAGTACGCGGCCGCGGCCCGCTCCTGCTGCTCGTCCCCGGAGGGGCGGGCGGCGCGGCCTCCTTCGACGGCATCGCCGGCGAGCTGGCCGCCGAGTACACCGTCGCGGCCTATGACCCGCGCGGCATGGCCCGGAGCACGCTGGACGACCCCGGAGCCGAGCAGCGCGTGGCCGAGCACGCCGAGGACGCGCTGCGGATACTGGACCTGCTGTCGCCCGGCGAGCCCGCCCGGGTGTTCGGCGCCAGCTCGGGCGCGATCACCGCCCTGCACCTGCTCACCGCCCATCCCGAACGCGTCGAACGCCTCGTGGCGCACGAGCCGCCCGTGGTGGAGGTCCTGCCGGACGCCCCCGAGCACCGCGCGCTCATCGCGCGCGTGCAGGAGGCCTTCCACGCCCGGGGGCTCATGCCGGCGATGGCACTGTTCGCCGCGGGCCTGAAGAAGGAGGGCGCCGCCGCCGGGCCGAAGGCGGCGGCGGAGCCGGAGCCGGCGGCGGAGATCGAGCTTCCCCCGCAGGCCGCCGCGCGGGCCGAGCAGACGATGGCCGACCTGCCGTACTTCCTCGGACGGATCGTGCCCGCCTTCATGTCGTACACCCCGGACGTCCACCGGCTGGAAGCCCTGTCGGACCGGCTCGTGCTCGCCGGCGGCCAGGACTCGCGCGGGGAGCTGCCCTACCGTCCGGCCGCCTTCCTCGCCGAGCGCCTCGGCACGGAACTCCTGCACTTCCCCGGCGGGCACACCGGCACGACCACGCATCCCGCCGAGTTCGCCGAGGCGCTGCGGAAGGTCTTCCGCCGCGACGACCTCTGAGCCGGCCAGCGCCCGACGCCGGCCCGCCCCCCCCGCCGCCATGCCGGTCACGTCACCGCCGGGCCGGCCGTGCGCGGGACATCCGATCGGCCCTCCCGTCTCGCGCGCCCCCGCCGGACGCTGGTTGTCTGAAGCCGGACGCTCAGGAGGCCGGCGATGCCACAGGTCAACCAGTCGCGGGACGACCAGCCGCAGGACGACCAGCCGCAGGACGGCGGCCAGGACGAACTGGCCGCGCTGAGGGCACGCGTGCTCGCGCTGGAGGCGGCCGCCGCCGAGCGGCCCCCGCGCCGGCACCGCACGCGCTCCCTCCTGGGCACCGTCCTGATCGTGCTGGGCTGCGTACTCGCTCCCCTGGGCCTCCTGGCCTCCTGGACCTCCGACATCGCCGGGGACACCGACCGCTACGTCACGACCGTCGCGCCCCTCGCCTCCGACCCGGACGTACAGGCCGCGGTGGCGAACCGGGTCACCGGCGCGGTCATGGAGCACATCGACCTGAAGGCGCTGCTGGAGGACGCGGCCCCCGACCAGCGGCCGCTGCTGGAGAAGGCACTGGGCGGGCTCGGCGGCTCGCTGGAGGGCGCGCTGAGCAGCTTCGTCCGGGAGAAGGCGCAGGAGGTCGTCGCCTCCGACGCCTTCGGGACGGTGTGGACGGATGCCAACCGCGCGGTCCACACCTCGCTGGTGCGGGCCCTGACCGGCAGCGGGGAGGGCGCCGTCCGGATCGGGAACGACAAGGTGACCCTCGACCTCGCCCCGGTGATCGAACAGGTCAAGCAGCGGCTCGTGCGGTCCGGGCTGGGGGCGGCGAAGCGGATCCCGGAGATCCACACCGACTTCACCCTCGTGCAGTCCCAGGACATCGGCCGGGTCAGGACCGGATTCCGCCTCCTGCAGCTCGCGGGGACGTGGCTGCCCGTACTCGCCGTGCTCCTCGCCGCCGCGGGCGTCCTGCTCTGCGCCCGCCGGCGCCGGGCGCTCGTCGCGGCGGCCCTCGGCTTCGCGGCGGCCGCGCTGGTCCTCGGCATCACGCTCACGGTCTTCCGGACGGTGTACCTGAACGCCCTGCCCGACACGGTCTCGCAGGCGGCCGCCGGCTCCGTCTACGACGCGATGGTCCACCTGCTGCGGCTGTCCGTGCGCACCGTCGTGGTGCTGGGGGCCGTCGTCGCCCTCGCCGCCTGGCTGACGGGGCCGGGCCGCTGGGCCGGTGCGGTCCGGGCGGTGTGGCGTTCCGGCATCACCGCCACCCGCGGCACGGCCGACCGGCTGGGACTGCGTACCGGCCCGGTCGGCCCGTTCGCCCACCGCCACCGCACCGGGATCAGCTGGATCCTCGTGGCGGGCGCCGTCGTCGCGTACGTCCTGTGGCCCCACCCGACCGGCTGGGTGGTCCTGGGCTTCGCCCTGGCCCTGCTCGCCGCCCTCGCGGTGGCGCAGTTCCTCGCTGAGGAGCCGGAGGCCTGACCCTGGCCCCGGCCCCGGCCCCGGCCCCGACCCCGACTCCGCCCCCGGCCGCTACGCCGAGACCGCCGCCACCCGGCCGTCCGCGACCGCCTCCAGCAGGGCCTGGTGGTCCCGCTCGTTCCGGTCGGCGTAACGCTCCGCGAACCGTTCCAGGGCCCGGTCGAAGACGTCGCCCCCGCCCAGGTACGCGGCGATCGCGATCCGGTCCCCGGAGCGCGCGTGCGCCCGGGCGAGGGTCTCCCCGCACAGCTCCCCGAAGACCCTCATGCCGCGCGGCACCATGTCCGCGGGGTCGGCGATCGCCTTCCAGTCGCGCAGCTGCCGCAGGTAGAAGTCCCGCTCGCGGCCGTCGACGCCCTCCTCGCGGGTCCAGCCGAGGAAGATGTCCCCGGCGGCCTGCATCAGCCGCTGCCCGGCGACCACCCGCTCGCCCTGGGTGGCGTGCCCGCTCGCGCCGACGTGCGCGGCGAGCACCGATTCGCCGGCCTCCTTGGCCTGCAGGATCAGCGGGTCCCGCACGTCCCGGCCCGCGAGCAGCACGATCCAGCAGCGGGTGCCGACACTGCCGACGCCGACCACCTTGCGGGCCATGTCGACGACCGTGAACTGCTTCAGCAGGTGCCGCCGTTCCGGCGGGAGGCTGCGTCCGTACCGGTCGATCAGGTCGCGGATCCCCTGTTCGAGTACCCCTCGCTCCCGGTCGGGCAGCAGATCGGCGACGGGTGTGATCAGGTACGGCACGGCGGTGAAGCGCCGCTCGCCGCGGACCACCTCGGTGAGCCGCCCGAAGGCCTGGAGGCTGTCGCGGCCGCGCGCCTTCTCCAGGGTGTCGGCGACACGCCGCCGCCCCCGCGCACGCAGCGCCTCGGCCGCCACCGCCCGCAGCCGGTCGGCGTCCACCCGCGCGTACCAGACGTCCAGGTTGCGCATGCCGGCGAAGCGGCGCATCCACACCCGGTACGAGCGCACCGCGCAGCGCACGATCCGGGCGCGCTCGGCGTCGTCGAAGCCGTTCTCCCGCGCCGCGATGACGAGGCTGGCCGCCAGCCGCTTGACGTCCCACTCCCACGGGCCCGGCAAGGTCTCGTCGAAGTCGTTGAGGTCGAACAGCAGGTTGCGCTCCGGCGATCCCAGCAGCCTGAAGTTCAGCACGTGCGCGTCCCCGCACAACTGGACCCGCAGGCCGGAGTCCGGCGTGCCGGCCAGGTCGGCGGCCATGACCGCGGCCGCGCCCCGGTAGAAGCGGAACGGCGACTCGATCATCCTCCCGTAGCGGACCGGGACCAGCTCGGCCAGACGGGTGGCCGACTGCCGTTCGATCACGGCCACCGGATCCCGCCGGGCGGAGGGGGCGAACTCCTCGTGACCGGACCTCGGCGCCCCCTTCCGGGCGGCCTTGCCGCGGGCGGCCCGCTCCCCGGGGGACAGCCAGGGCCCGCCGCCGGCCGCGGTCGTCCCGTCCATGGGCGTCATGCGTACCTCCTGGCTCGTGGTCCCCCGGCCCGTGCGCTTCCAGGATGCGCTCCGCGCGGCCGGAGCCCACCCGGACGTACGCCGGTCAGGGCGGCCCGCCGCCCCGGTCCGGGACCGGGCTGCCCAGGCGGCCGGCCAGGTACGGCTCCTGCGCCAGCACGGCGCCCGTGCTGAGGCCGACCGCGATGGCCACGCACAGCACGATCAGCCAGGACAGCAGCACGAAGACCGAGCCGAACGCCCCGTACTCGCCCAGCACCCGGTTGAGGGCGAGCGGCAGGTAGAGGCGCGCACCGAGCGACAGCACGGTGACGGCCGCGGCGCTGAGCACCGCCCCGGGCAGCAGCGGCCACCAGCCCAACGCGCCCCCGAGCAGCAGGTGCTGCGTCCACCACCACGCCGCCGTCTGGAGCAGGAAGGTGAGGGGGAGGCCCAGCCACAGCCCCGTGCCGAACCCGTCGCGCACCGGGCCCTGCACCACCAGCAGGCCCGTCCAGACGGCGATCCACACGATCCACCGCCAGACCGAGGTCCGGGCCGCGCCCCGCGGGATCCCCCACGCGCGTCTGCACAGCCGCTGCACCGCCCGGCTCACCGCCGTCGCCGACAGCAGCACCATCACCGACCCCACCACCCCCACCGCGTTCTGCACTTCCTCGTCCGTCCCGGCGAAGAACTCGTCGAGCTGCTCGCCGGACTCGCCGGTGAGGCCGAAGAGGGCGCGCAGCGACGAGGTCAGCTGCTCCTGGAGGGCCTGCGGGGCGAGCGAGGCGACGACGAAGAGCAGGGGAACGACCGTCAGGAGGACCTGCGCGGCCACCCGGGTCGCCGAGTCGAAGATGTTCACCGCGATCATGCGTTCCGCCAGATGGGTGATCACGGGGAAGCGGACCTCGCTGCGGTACCGGAACCGCCGTCCGGTCTCCGCCAGCTCCCGAGAGCGGGTCCGCCACCACGATGCCCACAGCACGCCGCGCACCGGCCTCCTTCGTCCCGGTCCAGGTTGGCGGACCCGGCCGGGCGCGGCACCTCGACACGGCGGGCCCCGGCGCCACCCCGGCCCGTCCGCCCGCATCCCCGCCGCACCGGCTATCGTTCGGCCGGAACGGACGGCTGGGACGGACGGCCGGGACGAGGCATTTCGGGGGTGGGACGTGGCGACGGTCGCCGTCACCGGGCACATGCGCATCGACCCGGAGAGGTCGGCCGCCATCGCGGACTCCCTGCGTGCCGTCCTCGCGCGCTCGTCCGCCGGCGGGCTGACCGGCCTCTCCTGCCTGGCGGAGGGCGCCGACGCCCTGTTCGCGGACCTCGTCCTGGAGACCGGCGGCCGGCTGGAGGTCATCCTCCCGTCGCACGACTACCGCGCGAGGATGGTCGCCCCGCACTACGCCGCACACTTCGACCGCCTGCACGACGCCGCGGCCGCGGTGACGCTCCTCCCCTACCGGCAGGCCTCCGCACGGGCCTACAGCGCAGCCAACCGCGTGCTCCTGGGCCGGGCCGACCTGCTGGTGGCGGTGTGGAACGGCCTGCCGGGCCGCCCGGGCGGCACCGCGGACACGGTCGCCGCGGCACGCGCCGCCGGGCTCCCCGTCGAGGTCGTACCGGCCTGACCCGCCGAGCGGACCGTACTGAAGGCCGTCCGCCCACCATCCCGACCGGGGTACGGCCCCGGGCGCGCCACCGGTTCGGACCGGCCCGGGGTGCCGGAGCGGCCGGGAGCCCGCAGAGTGGGCCCCGAGGACGCACGGCCTCCGCCCCGCTGCTCGACGCGCCCCCGCCGGTCGAACCGTACGCCCCCCGGCAGCTGGGGCCCGGACGGCATCGGAGCCGTCGCCGCCCCCTACCGCCGGCACCTGCCCGGCCGGCGCGCCACGCCCTCGTAGGGCGTCCGGACACCGGCCGGCCGGTACTGCGGACGCGGGCCGGTCATTCCATCGGCCTGCTGGTGACGTACACGGTGCGCAGGAGGATCGCGGCGGAGACCAGCAGGACGTTCCAGCCCACCAGCCCGTACAGTTCGAGGTCCCCGCCCACGTGCGGCCCGCCCTCCATCCCCAGGAGCCGCAGGCCCGCGAAGCCGAGGAAGATCCCCACGAGGGCGTGCACCACCCGCCCGACCAGCTCTCCGGCGACCCGCCGGTCGCGCGGATCGGCGAAGAGCCGCACGTTGACCCCGAGCCGGCCCTCCTCCAGCGCACCGCCGATCCGGTCCAGGCGGCGCGGCAGCCGCCGCAGGACGGGCAGCAGCGCGACCAGTTCGTCGCGGGCCGTGTCACGCGCCCCCTGCGGCCCCAGCCTGTCGGCGAGCCGGGCCGAGGCGTACGCACGGGATGCCTCCAGCATGTTGAAGCCGGGGGAGAGGCGGACCAGCGTGCCCTCCAGGGTGGCCAGGGCCCGGAACACGGCCGCGATCTCCGGCAGCACCGCCAGCCGGAAATCGGCCACCAGCCGGAACAGATCGCCGAACATCTCCACGTCGGGCGCGGACCCGTGCCCCAGGTGCCGGGCGCTGAACTGCCCGAGCGCCCGCAGCAGCCGCTGCTCGTCGACGTCCTCGGGGCGGTCGGTGATCTCCAGCAGGGCGTCGCGCAGCGCGACCGGATCGCCGCGGTCGACGGCGAGGAAGAGGCCGCCCATCGCCTCGCGGAGCCCGGAGTCGATCCGGCCGACGGAGCCGAAGTCGAGCAGGGCGGCCGTCCCGTCGGGCTGGAGCAGGATGTTGCCGGGGTGCGGATCGGCGTGGAAGACACCGTCCAGGGTGATCTGGTCGAGCAGCGTGGTCAGCAGGGTCTCGGCCAGCTCGGCGCCGTGCCGCTGGTCGTCGGGCACGGCCTTGCCGAGCGAGGTGCCCTCGACCCGGCTCATGACGAGGACCCGCTCCGTGCTGAACTGCCCGTGCAGGACGGGTATCGCGACGCTGGAGCCGCCGCGGGCCTCGGCGGCCCGGCGCACCCCGCTCATGTTGCGGGCCTCGACGCGGAAGTCCAGCTCCTCGCGCAGCGCGACCGCGAAGCCCTGCGCCAGTTCGTTCAGCCCGAGACCGCGCCCCCAGGCGGTGCGCTCGCTCAGCGCGGCGGCCAGCCGCCCGACGATGTCCAGGTCGCGCTCCACGAGCCCCGGTATCCCCGGCCGCTGCACCTTCACGATGACCTCGGTGCCGTCGTGCAGGACGGCCGCGTGCACCTGCGCGATCGAGGCCGCCGCCAGCGGAATCCGTTCGAACGCGGCGAACAGCTCCCGCACCGGCGCTCCCAGGCTCTCCTCCAGCTGCGCCTCGACCTCGCTCCAGGGCGCCGGCGGCACCTGGTCCTGGAGCAGACTGAGCTCCTCGACGTACGCCTCGGGCAGCAGGTCCCGCCGGGTCGACATCAGCTGGCCCAGCTTCACGAAGGTGGTCCCGCCGGCCTGCAGCGCCTGCCGCAGCTCCCGCGCCAGCAACTCGTGCCGCACCCCGGGCGCGCTGCGCCGCCCCCGCAGGTACGGCCCCAGCCCGTGCCGGGTGGCGATGCGCACCACCGCGGAGTACCGCCGCGCCCGTGCGACCCGCCCCCGGACCGACTGCGCCCAGCCGAGCGGCCGTACGGCGCCCACGGGCACCAGCACGTCCAGCGCGACGAGCACCACCATCGAGGCGAGCATCCCCACCCCGACCATCAGGGACAGCAGCGGCGCGAGCCTCCCCGATTCCTCCAGGCGGGGCCCGAACAGCCCCCCGGACACCGCGAGTCCGCACATCCCCGCGGTCCCGACCCGCACCGCGCCCGCCCGCAGCCCCAGCAGCCGCCGCCCCACCACCGCGGGCGCCACCACCACCAGCAGGAAGACGACCGTTCCGACCAACACCCCCGTGATCCACATGGGCGCCATTCAACAGCACGGTCCGCGCCGGGCACCGGGGTCACGCGGAACCGCCGCTCCGGCCCCCCGCCGGCCCCGGTCCCGGTCCGGCGGCATCACCGGCGATGCGGTAGCCGACCCCGGTCGTCGTCGTGATCACCGGCGGAGCGCCCAGCTTCCGGCGCAGCCGGCCGATGGTGACCGTGACCGTGTTGGTGAAGGGGTCCGCGTTCTCGTCCCACACCTGTTCCAGGAGCTGCTCGGCGCTCAGGAAACCGGGGCAGGCGCGCAGCAGCGCCTCCAGGACGGCGAACTCCTTGACGGACAGCTCCAGCGGCCGGCCGTCGCGCAGCACGGTCCGCCGCACCGGGTCGAGTTCGACGCCGGCAGCCCGCAGCGTGCGGGCCCGGGCGGCCGGCCTGCGGCGGGCCAGGGACCGGACGCGCAGGACGAGTTCGGGGAAGTGGAAGGGCTTGGCGAGGTAGTCGTCGGCTCCGAGGGTGAGGCCGCTGACCCGGTCGCCGGGCTCGCCGGCGGCGGTCAGCATCAGCACCATCGCCCGCTCCTCCCGCTCGGTGATCATCTGGCAGAGCGCGTCACCGTGGATGCCGGGCAGATCGCGGTCCAGGAGCACCACGTCGTACGCGTGCACGTCGATCCTGGCAGCGGCGGCCAGGCCGTCGTACGCGACGTCGACGGCCATCCCCTGGTCCCGCAGCCCCTCGGCGACGACCTCGGCGAGGGACCGCGAATCCTCCACGACCAGCACCCTCACGCCGCCACCCCTCCGGTCCCCTCCGGGCCCGCGGCCGCCGGCAGCACCACCGTCACGCACAAGCCGCCCTCCGGGCGGGCAAGCAGCGCGAGGCGGCCGCCGTGTGCTTCGGCGATCGCCGCGACGACGGACAGCCCCAGCCCGGAGCCGTCCTCCGACCCGGTCCGGTCGGCGCCGAGCCGCTCGAACGGCCGCGTCAGCCGGTCCACCCGCCGCTGGTCCAGGACGCGTCCGCCGGTCTCGACGACGAGGCGCACCCGGCCGTCCTCCCGCCCGGCCGAGACCCGGATCCAGCCGCCCTCCCGGTTGTGCACGACCGCGTTGTCGACCACGTTCTCCACCAGCCGCGACAGCAGCGCGGCGCTGCCCCGCGTCCAGAGCGGCGGCCGCAGCCCGTCCAGGCCCCGGTCCAGGCCCTCGTCCGGGCCCCCGTCCAGGCCCTCGACGGTCAGCCCCTTCGCGGCGATGCCGGCGGCCCGCGCGGTCAGGGCTTGCGCCACCACGCCGTCCAGCGCCACCGGGGTCCGCTCGCCGAGCGCGCCGTGCTGCGCCCGGGCGAGCAGGAGGAACCCGTCCAGCAGGCGGTCCACCCGGTCGAGTTCGGGCCGCAGCCGCCCGGCGAGCGCGACGGTCTGTGCCGCGGGCTCCGGTTTGGCGACGGCCACGTCCAGCGACGCCCGCATCGTCGCCAGAGGCGTACGCAGTTCGTGCGAGGCGTTGCCGACGAAACGGCGCTGCGCGGCGAACGAGGCCTCCAGGCGTTCCAGCAGGGAGTCGACGGTGTCGGCGAGCTCCTTGACCTCGTCGACGGGTCCGGCGACGGCGAGCCGCTCGTGCAGGTTGTCCGCGGAGATGCGCCGGGTCGCCGAGGTGATCAGCCGCAGCGGGCGCAGCACCCGGCCGGCGAGGACGCGGCCGAGCAGCAGCGAGACGCCCGCCATCACCAGCAGCGCGACCAGCGAGCCGACCAGCAGCCGGTGGTTCTGCTGCCCCTGGACCTCGGCGAGCTGCCGCTGGAGGTCCTGGATCCGCTGCTCGGCGGCGACGGCGGACCCGCCGGTCCCGCCGGTCCCGCCGTCCGGGGGCGGCCCCGGAGCGATGCTGGTCACCCGGGTGCCGGACATCAGGTAGCTGAGGGCGAGGAGTACGGCCCCGGACACCAGGAAGCCGGCGGCGTAGAGCATCGTGAATCGCCGGCGGACCGTCCCGCCCCGCAGCACGCCCATGGTTCCCGTCCCCCTCCGCGTCCGGCCGGGCCCAGGATGCCCCGCCGCACCTAACAGCGGCATAACGGGGACGGTTCGGACCGCGTTAGGGGCCGGACCGTAGAACCGGACCATGCCTACGACCAACGAACCGCTCCGGCGGGAATGGACCCGGTTCCGGCGCCCCGGCCGGCTGATCGCGCTGGTGGCCGCCGCGCTGACCGTCGTCTCCCTCGGCCTGCTCTACGCCTTCGGCAACCACGCGTCCTGCGACGGCCCCTGCCCGGCCGACCCGACCGGGCCCGACGGCTCCCTCGTCAACGACCAGTTCGCCTTCGCCCACCGCGAGCTGGGCGAACACGGCACCCTCACCGTCCGGATGACGTCCATGACGGGCACGATCACCTACCCGCCGCCGAACCACGACCAGATCCTCCCGGGCCTCGTGCCCTGGGCGAAGGCCGGGATCATCATCAAGGACGGCGTCCGCCCCGGATCCTCGTACGCGGCGCTGATGCTCACCGGCGCCCACGGGGTGCGCATGCAGTACGACTACCACCACGACATCGCCGGCCGCGCCGGCGGGGTCTCGCCCGAGTCGCCGCGCTGGCTGCGGCTGACGCGGTCGGGGGACACCGTCACCGGGTACGAGTCCGCCGACGGCGAGCGCTGGACGAAGGTCGGTACGGCGCGGCTGCCCGGACTGGGCAAGGCCGCGCGGGTCGGCCTGTTCGCGGCCTCGCCCGGCGACCTGACGCTGCAGCCCGTCGGCTTCGGCGGCGGCGTCAAGGAGCAGGTGCGCTTCACGCAGGCCTCCGGCGTCTTCGACAAGGTCGCCCTGGAGGGCGCGGCCGCCGGGGGCTGGACCACAGACACCGTCGGCGAGATGAACGGGACCGACTGGGAGAAGTACCACCAGCCGTCCGGGGCGGTGGAGAAGGACGGCACGGTCACCGTCACCGGCGTCGGTGACATCGGCCCGGCCGGCGCCGAGGACGGCGCCCGCCCGGTGGAGAGCACCCTGGGCGGCCTGCCGCTCGCCCTGCTCGTCGTCCTCGTGGTCGCGGTGCGCTTCGCCACCTCCGGCGGCCCCGGCGCGCCGGGCACCCGCCGGGTGCTCGCGGCGCGGGCGGCCGTCGTCGGAGCCGCCACCTTCGCCACCGGGCTCCTCGCCGTCGCCGTCGTGGTCCCGGCAGGCGTGTCGGTCCTGAAGGGGAACGGGATCACCGTGCTCTCCGTGCCCGCGCCCACCGGAGCACGGGTCGTCCTCGGCACCGCCGCCGCCCTCGCCCTCGCCGCCGTCCTCGCCTTCGCGCTCGGCACCCTGCTCCGGCGCGCCCGGTACGCGGTCCCCCTCGCACTCCTGGCGGTCTGGGTCCCGTACGCGGTGACGTCCTTCCCGCTGATCGCCGACGCCCCGGCGCAGTGGCTGCTGCGCCTCACCCCGGCCGCGGGCTTCGCCGCGCAGCAGACCCTCGTCGAACACCCCCAGGTCCTCGCCCACTACGCGCCCTCCGCCGGCTACTTCCCGCTCCCGTGGTGGGCCGGGCTCACCGTGCTGTGCGCGTACACGGCGCTGCTCCTGTGGCTCGCCGCACGACGCCTGACGCCGGCGCCGGCGCTGGCGCCGACGCCGACGCCGACGTCGTCAACGGTTTCGGGCGGGCGGATGTGAGCGACGTCGCCTACTCTGCCCCGATGGGCATACCAGGGGCACAGCAGCACATCGGCCGCCGCCGGCTCCTCAAGCTGGCGGCCGGCGCGGCCGGCGGCTGCGTACTCGGCACCTCCGCGTGCGACGCCATCGGCGGCGCGGCGGAGGACAGGCCGCCGGTCCGCACGCCACTGTGGACCTTCCCCCTGCTGGACGGGGAAGGCAGCGGCAAGGGCCTCCACGACGCCCTGATGGTGCATCAGGACGGCGTGCTCTACGCCAGGTCGGAGAAGGACGGGCTGTACGCGATCGACGCGGCCACCGGGCGCGAGCGCTGGCGCGCGCCCCTGGCCGGCGCCCGCCCCGGCGCACCGGCCGTGACCTCGCGTGCCGTGTTCGTCGCCACGGACGGCGGCGCGGTGCACGCGCTGCGCACCGCGGACGGCGGGCAGATGTGGCGTCAGCTCCCGGGAGGCCGCCTGAGCCGGCCCAGCGCGGGGAACGTGTGGGCCGACGGCTCCGTCGTGATGGTCAGCTTCCTCCCGTCGACCTACGACGATGATCCCGACCCGCCGCCCATCGTCCTGTACGCACTCGACACGGAGAACGGCAACCCGTTGTGGCAGACCGAGGCCTCCGTCCTCGAAGTGCGCGACGGCCTCGCGTACGTCAACACGCAGGAAGGGAGCCTGGCCGCGCTGGACCCGCGCACCGGCGCCGTCCGCTGGACGGCGCCGCCGGAGAAGCCGGGGGGCCGGTGCACCCTGGACGCCCGCGCCGCCGGGCTGCTCTTCGGGCGCAACGGCAACGTCGGCATCGGCTCGAAGCTGGTGGCGTACGACCCGCGCACCGGCGCCGTCCGCTGGACCGCACCGGCGGCGCACGCCTCGGTGCCGGTGGCGCACGGCGACGCCGTCTACGTCAGCGCGCCCGGCCGGCGCCCGCGCGACGAACAGCAGCTGCAGGCCTTCGACGCCGCGTCGGGCAGGCGCCGCTGGACCGCGCCCGCCTTCTCGACCACCCTCAACGACAGCCCCGTGCTCGCCGCGGACGGCGACGGCGCCTACCTGAGCTGGAGCGAGGACGGCAGCCTCCGCAAGGCGGACCGCACGACGCTGCGGGCGTACGCCGCGGACACGGGGCGGGAACGCTGGCGCGGTCAGTGCCCCGACTCCTCCTACGAGGCGGGCGTCGCACCCGGGAACCTGTTGTTCATCTGCTACCTGCGGGACTGGTACTGCTACGACGCCCGCAGCGGCGAGGCCCTCTGGCGAGTCGGTGCGGGAGAGGACACCACGGCGGGCCTCCCGCCACTCGCCGCCGACGGCCTCCTGTACTTCTGGAACGAGGCGGGCGTACACGCCGTACGCCCCTGACGGCCGGCGGCCACCACAGCGGGACCGGCACCTCCGGCTAGCCGTTGGCCGGCCAGAGGCTGTCGGGGAAGAAGGCTTCGTCCGAGTCGGTGTCGGGCATGAGGGTGTCGAGCATCTGCCGGGCGGTCTTCGCGTGGGCGGTGGCGCGGGGCAGCATGACGCTCTCGTAGGCGTCGACGGCCTGCCCGACGGTGGGGTGGCCGATGACGGCCCGGGCGAGGTCGGCTCCGTCGAGCAGGGCGAGGTTGGCCCCGACGCCGACGGGCGGCATCAGGTGGGCGGCGTCGCCGAGCAGGGTGATGCCGGGGACGCGCCGCCAGGAGTGGTCGACGGGAAGGACGTACACGGGCCGGTTGACGAAGCCGCCCTCGTTGTCGCGCAGGATGTCCAGCAGGCTCTCGTGCCAGCCCCGGTACTGGGCGAGGAGGCACGCCCGTACCGCCGGGGTGTCCGCGAGGTCGAGGCCGGCGTGCCAGTCCCGGGGGCCGCGGAAGTTGACGTAGGCGCGGACGTGTCCGTCGCCGTTGCGCTGCAGCACCAGGCTGCGGCGGCCCGCCTTGGCCGACATCGTGCCCCGGCCCACCAGTTCGGCGATGCCGGGGTGACGACGGTCGACGTCCTCGAAGCGGGCTTCCACCAGCGTGACGCCGGAGTAGGCGGGCCGGGCGTCCGAGAGCGCGGGGCGCACCCGGGACCAGGCGCCGTCGGCACCGATGACCAGGTCGAAGTCCTCACCCGTGCGGTCCTGGTGGTGCAGGCGGACGGCACCACGGGGCAGCGGGGTGACGGCCCGCACGGAGTGGCCCCAGCGGACCGTGCCGGGGGCGAGGGAGTCCAGCAGGAGCGCGCGCAGCAGGCCGCGGTCGATCTCGGGCCTGCTCAGATCGTCCTCGCCGGCCCGGTCATGGCGTATCAGGGTCGCGTGGCGGTCGTACAGGCGCCATTCCTGGCTCTCGGGCCGGGAGAGCGCGAGGAACTCGTCGAACAGGCCGGCTGCGCGCAGGGCCGCCTGGCCGGTGTCCTCGTGGATATCGAGAGTGCCGCCCTGCGAGCGGGAACCGGGGGAGCTCTCGCGCTCGAAGACCGTGACCGGCACGCCGTGCCGTTGCAGGACGCGGGCGCAGAGGAGGCCGCCGAGGCCGGCGCCGGCGATCGCGATACGAGCCGTGGTGGGCATGAGGGTCACGCTCCGTTCGAAGGCGGGGAGGGTGCCTTCACAGAAACACAGCAGCTCCAAAAGTACAACCGCTCCGACTTTGCAGTGGCTAGCCTTTACGATCGAATCCGCTCAAGGGGGTAGGGTGGCGGAATGACCGGGACCACGACAGGACGTCGCGAACGCAAGAAGGCCCAGACGAGGCAGGCCCTGACGGACGCCGCGGTGCGGCTGTTCACCGAGCGCGGCTTCGACGACGTCGGTGTGCGCGAGGTGGCGGAGGCGGCCGACGTCTCGCTGAGCACGCTCTTCAAGCACTTCCCCAGCAAGGAAGCCCTCGTCTTCGACCTGGACGCGGACATGGAGAGCGCCCTCGTCGCAGCCGTTCGCGACCGGGCCCCCGGCCGGTCCGTGCTGCACGCCCTGCGCGACCACATGGTGCGCACCCGCACCGCCGTGCGGACCGACGACCCCACTTTCGTCCTCGTCGAATCCACCCCCGCGCTGCGGGACTACGCCCGGCGCATGTGGCAGCGCCACGAGAGCGCGCTGGCGGCCGTCCTCGCCGAGGCCACCGGGCTCACCCCGGAAGACCCCGCCGTCGCCGGCCTGGCCCGCTTCACGCTGGAAGCCCCCGGCATCGCCCGCGCGGCCGAAGACCCGGCCCGGACCATGCGCGACCTGTTCACACTGCTGGAACACGGCTGGGCGGCCACCCCCCTGGCAGCAGGGGAAACCCACACCGACCGGGCCGGCTGACCGCCCTCCCCGCATCCGGGCGGGGCCGCGGGGCGGGCCCCGGATCCGGCCTCCTCCCCCGAGCGGGGGAGGAGGCCGGTACGTTCGGAGGACGTGGCGCTGCGGCGCTCCGCACCACCATGGGGTCATGGACTCGACAACGACCACGACACGGACGCAGCGGGCCGCCGCGCTCACCGCCTGCGCCGGCGCGCTGGCCTACACCGTCAGCAAGGTCGGCCTCGCGCGGGACGGCGAGCTGGGCATGCCGGGCTTTCCCGCCCCGCCCGAGGCCTACGCGTCGGTCGGCGACGTCACGGCCGCCCAGCTGGGCAACGCCGGACTCGGCCTGCTGATGGCGCTGGTCGCCCTGCTGCTGGTCCGTCCGCCGGCCGCCCGGTGGGTGCGGCGGGGCGCGGTCCTCGTGTCCTGGGCCGGGATCCTGATGGTCGGGGCCGGGGTCATCGGCTTCGGCGCGCGGGCGGCGGGCGTGGCCCCCGCCCTGGGCGCGGTACCTCCCGCGGCGGGAACCGCCCTCGCGGCACTCGCCGTCGGCGCGCTGTGGGCGGCGGCCTGGACGGTGGCCGCGGTCGGCGCCACGAGGACGCGGCGCGGGCGCGGGGCGCGCGCCGCGCGGTGAGGCCGACGCCGGACGGGGTGGAACGGGTGACGGTGCGCCCCGGGGGCCGGCCGGGGCCGCCCGGCTGTCACGCGGCGTCCGTATGATCGTCCGTGTGAACGAGCGGCAGTCGCGGGCGCCCGCGGGCGGCGTGGTCGGAGAGCTGATCGAGGCGTGGCTCGCCTTCGACCACCGGCTGCGCTCCGGGAGCGGCTTCGACGAGGAGGGCTACGGCCGGCTCAGGGCGGCCTTGCGCGCGTGCGCGCAGGCGTGGTCGGCCGACGCCGTGATCCCGCGGGCGGGTGCGAGCGTCCTGGTCGACGTGTTCCCCGCGACCGAGGCCAACGCCTCCCTGTACGCGGGGGAGACGGCCGACCGCGTCATGAACGCGGCGTACGCGCTCCACGAGTTGGTGGGCGACTGCGTCGTACCGCGCCGCCCGCATCACGCCGCGCCGGACGCCGGTCAGGCCTGACCGGACGGGGTTCGGAACGGCCGCGCGGCACCCCGGGACCCGCTCACGGACCACGTCGCCCCCGTCACCGAGTCCGGCAGCCGACGGGCCTGTCGGCGGGCCGTGCGACGATCCAGGCGTGATCGTTTCTCTGGAATCCCTGCTGCCGTCCGGTGGTGCGCACGCCTCGACGACCTACGCCGACTGGGTCGCCGCCCACGATCCGGGCGCGGCCCGGGTCGCGCGCGACCTGATCGAGTTCATGCGCACCGAGCTCGGCCGGTCCCACCACAAGCCCGGCGGTTTCGTGGACACGATGGCGTACCGGGCGCGGCAGCTGCCCCCGGCGCACCTGCCGTGGTTCTGGGACACGGTGGGCCACCGGCTGATCGGGTACGGGAGCCGGCCGGGCGGCCGGGCCTATGCCGCGGCGCGGACGGCCGAGGCGGAGCACGGACTTCCGGTGGATCCCGGCTACCGCCGGGCGAACGCACTGCTGTTCGCGGCGGGCGGGGCCATGCCGGCCAAGGAGTTCGGCGCCCACCAGCGCTTCCTGGCCGCGACGCTGGACCCGGCGGGCGCACACCTGGAGCTGGAGAAGTTCCTCACGGCCTGGGCCGGCTCGCGGGCGGACCTGCCGGCCGACCTGGTGCGGCGCGTCCGGGCCTCCGCCAAGGCCGCCGGGCACGGGGACGACGAGGTCGCGCGGATGACCGGCTCGATCCTGTCGGTCACCCGGAGGAAGTCCGTGCCGGACGCCCTGCTGGAAGCGGCGTGCGCGGTCCTGACGGCCCATCCGCCGGCGGACGCGGTGTCCGCCGGACTGGCGGAGGTGTTCCCGGAAGGGGCGACCGACGGCGGGGCGTGGCTGCGGCTGCTGGACGGCTGCGGCGCGGTGGCGGCGATGGCCGACGGGCGGATCGTGCCGGACGGCGGACTGCACCGCTGGGTCGGGCACTTCGTGCACATGTACCAGTACACCCGGGCCGGCGGTGGCGGCGTCACGCGGCAGCCGCTGCCCGGCGAATTCCTCGACCTGGCCGGCGTCCTGGGGCAGGCACTGCGGGCGGAGGGCAGCCCGGTGACGGCGCACACCACCCGGCACCACTACCAGGGCTTCGACGCGGACGTCCTGGACGCCCTGCTGGCGGCGGGGGTGGCGGTCGTCGACCCGGGGCCCGAGACGCGGATGCGGTTCTGGGGCGAGCGGTCCCGGCGCGACATGGCCGCACTGGCCGCCGACCCGGTGTTCGGCCCCCGGCTGGAGGGCACCGTGCACGAGCACCTGCTGCCGAACTGGCAGACGCGGGTCCGCCGGGCCGGGACGGCCATCACCCTGCTGCCGGGCAACGAGGGCATCGCCCAGGAGGTCGCGGCGCGCGTCGGCAAGCTGGTCGCCGCCGTCGGCGGCGGGGGCATGGCCGGGGCCGAGGAGTCCCTCGCCGAGCTGGAGACCCTGCTGGACCGCCCCACGGTGACGGCGCTCGGCGGGATCGCCGAGGCCCTGGACGGAGCGGGCGCGGCCGGCGCGCTGCGGCGTGCGCTCGCCGCCGGCCTGCCGGAGGAACTGGCCTGGCCCGAGCTGGAGTCGGTGTACGCCGGTTTCGCGTCGGCCGCGGCCCCCGGGCAGGCCGCAGGACCCCTGCCGGGCGTCGAGGGGGTCACCTCCACCTGGCCGGTGCTGACGGTCTTCGGCCGGGACCGGGCGGTGGCCGTCGCCCCGGACGGGGAGCGCGGCTCCTGCCGCTTCACGGTGCCCGAGGACGCGACCATGTTCGCCGTCCACTACGTCGGCGGCTCCTTCCTGGTCAGCTGGACCCTCGAACCGAACCCGTACTTCTGCGACACCGCCGTGTGGGCCGACCGGCCCGACGAGCCCTTCACCCCCGAGCAGCAGAGCGGGCTCGTACCGTTCGGCGGCAGCCTGGACGGGGCGTACGGCTTCCAGTTCGAGACCGCCGACGGGGGCGGGCGGCACTCCGGGCAGCGGGCCCTGCGCCCGGGCGGCCGCGAGGGCATCGACGGCGACGAGCTGCAGCTCGGCGACGGGACACGGATCTGGGTCAACGGCGTCTACAACGACCGGCCGTGGGAGCTGGCGGACCCCGCCTCCGGCGAGACCCGGGGCCCGGTGGCCCTGCCGGACTTCCCGGGCCGCCCCGCCGGCGCCGATCCCGCCGCCGATCCGGCCTCCGATCCCGCCGCCGAGCCGTCCGAGGCCGGGATGAGCGCGGCCAGGGAGGCCCTGCAGCTCGCGCCGCTGCCCGACGGCCTCACCGGCTCCCCCCTGGGCAGCCGGGACGGGCTGGTCGGCACCCGGATCCTGTTCCGCACGCGGCACCGCGGCCACGCACCCGACCACTACCTCGTGGAGAGCATCGACGGCCGCAGGGCCCTGTTCGACATCGACCGGGCCGGGCAGGAGCCGTGGGGCCTGTGGGCACCCCCGGAGGGAGCGGACCAGGACGTGGTGCTCGCCGAGGCGGAGACCCGGACGGGCGTGCGCGCGTACGCGGCGGACGGCGCCCTGCTGTGGGAGCTCGACGGGCACGCCTCGCCCCGGCACCCGCGGGTGAAGCCGGTCCGCAAGGCCACCGCCTCGGGCGGCGTCGCCCTGCCGCCCGCGTTCTGGTACCTGCTGCGGACCCGGGACGCGGCCGGGTCCCGGGCGCTGCGCGCCGTGGGCCGGGAGACGGCCGAGGCGCTGCTGGCGGCCGCCCGCACCGGAGCGGAGGCGCTGCGGGCCGCCGTGGCCCGGGAGTTGCCGGCCGTCACCGACCCGGTGCTGGCCGGGGCCGTGGCGGCCGTCGCCGAGCGGGCCCTGCGGGTGGAGGAGCGCCGGCTGGCCCTGCACCGCCGGGTGACCCTGCTCGCGCAGGCGCCGCCGGTCCTGCCGGGCCGGTGCGTGCCGGACGGCGAGCTGATGCCCGCGCTGTGCGGGCTGGTGTCGTACGGGGAGGAGGACGCGTGGCGGCGCACGGCGGACGTCGCTCTCGCCGCGACGCTGAGCGCACTGGCCGCCGACGGTGCCTGCCTGGCGGGGACCATCGGGGAAGAGGTGCGCCGGCTGTCGCCGCCGGCGCCGCCGCAGGACTGGTCGCAGCTGCTGGGCACGATCGACGCGGCGGCCTGGCGGGCGGCGGTGGCGCCGACCCCGGACGGGGAACGGGCCGCGCTGATCGCGCTGCTGGACACCTGGGCCGACCAGCCGTTCGCCCGGGCGGGCGGCCGCTGGTGGGCAGGCCGGGCGGCCGGTGAGGTCCTGGACGGGCTGCGTGCGGGCGGCACCACGGTGGTGTCCGCCCCGGTGCGGCCCGGGGGCTCGCAGTGCTGGTTCGTGGCGGCCGCCGCCGGGGACGGGGCGCACGACCCGGTGCCGGCGGCCGTTCCGGCGGCCCGGCCGGTCCGGGTGGAACGGGACGACGCCGCCCGGCTGCGGGCGCTGATCGCCGCCGTCGAGGAGCACGGCCCGCTCCCGGTACCGGAGTCGGCGGCCGCCCGGTTCGCCGCGCTGACCGGGGTGCGGCGGGCGGTGGCCCGGCTCGTGGTGGCCGGCCTGGCCGGCCGGTCCGACCGCGAGGAGCAGCGCTCCCTGGTGGGCAAGGCCCCGTACAAGGCGACGCCGATGACGGCGGAGGCGTACGAGGCGCTGCGCGCCCGGCTCGGCGGCGCGGGCCGCCGGGCCGTCCTGGCGGCGGCCCTGCCGGACGACCCGGCAGAGCTGTGGCGGCCCGGCGGGGCCGAGGCCGCGGTGGAGCGGATGGCCGGGGTGTGGCGGGAGCTCGTGGGCGTGCTGCCCGCCGTCCACGACGAGGCGGCGGACGCCCTGGAGGACGCGCTCGGGCTGTCCGAGGTGTGGGCGCGGCGGCTCGCCGGCGGGTACGGGGCGGCCGCGGACTCCACCGTGGAGGCGGTCGGCTGGGAGCTGGCGGCGACCCCGTACGGGATCGGGGTGGAGGTCCGCGCCGTCCCCCCGGCCGGGCCCGAACTGCCGTACCGCACCCCGGTGGGCCTCGACCTCGGGCAGGCCGCGAGCGCCCTGGTGTGGGCGTGGACGGACCGTCCCGCGGGCGATCCCGCGGTGGCCGGGGCGACGGCCCTGTACGAGCGGCTGCGGGCGGAGCTGGACCGGCCGGAACTGCTGCTGCCGCTGGGCGGCGGACGCGTCCAGGCGACCTCGGCGGCCATCGAGCAGCGGTTCGGCCCCGGACGGCTGCCGGTGGCGATGGACTCCCGCAAGGAGGAGGGGCCCGTCCCGGTGACCGCGTTCGACTCGGGACCGCTGGTGGTGTGCGCGCCCGGCGGCGCCTCCTTCCTGCGTCCGGCGGCCGTGGCCGACCCCGAGGTGTGGGAGCGGGTGCGGGAGCTCACCGACCTGACCGAGGAACTCGACCGGGCGGCACCGCTGCTGGCCGGCGGCGGCCTGGAGCGCATGATGCGCCGGGCCGGCTCCGGGGCGGTGCCGGCCGGGGCGTACGAAGCGGATCCGCGGCAGTCCTGCCCCGAGCTGGTGGCCCGGGTCGCGCAGCGGCTGGGCACGGGCGCCGACGCGGCCGCGCTGTACCTCCAGCTGGCGACGCTGGCGGCGCCCACCGACCGCAACGTACGCCGCTGGAACGGCTGGACGACCAGACGGCACGCCGAAGTCCGGACGGAACTGCTCGCCACGGGCACGGTGGTGGAGGCCAAGCGGGCACGAGCCGGCCGGACCCTGTTCCTGCCGGGGGAGTGGACGGAGCTCAAGTCGCCGCACCTGCCGCTGGAGACGGCCAAACTGGCCTCGCACGAGGTGCGCCCGCTCTGGGGGAACAGCATCCGCTCGCCGTTCGGCCGGGTGCTGCCGACGGCCCCGCTGCACGAGATGTTCGCCGCGGCGTGGGAGCGCCTGCACCCCGGAGGCGGTGACGCGCAGGCCTGACGTACGCGCCCGTCAGGGGCCGGAACCGGTCGGGAACCCGAGGGTTCCTCTGCGCGACCGTCCCGGCGGACATCGCCGCCGTGCGGGGTCCGCCGCGTCGGTCAGCACCATGGAGGCCGGCTCACGGAAGGCTGGCGTCATGCGGAAACTGACCTACGGCATGAACCTGAGCCTGGACGGCTACATCGCCGCGCCCGGCGGCGACATCGGCTGGAGCGTGCCGAGCGACGAGCTGTTCCAGTTCTGGTCCGACCAGCTGCCGGCGACCGGCCTGTCGCTGTACGGGCGCAAGCTGTGGCAGACGATGAGCTCGTACTGGCCGACCGCCGGCCGGCAGCCCGGGGTCACCCCGGCGGAGACCGAGTTCGCGCGCCGCTGGCGGGACATGCCGAAGGCGGTGTTCTCCTCGACGATCGGCGAAGTCGACTGGAACACCCGCCTGGTCACCGGTGACGCGGTCGCCGAGATCACCCGGCTCAAGGCCGGGGACGGCGGCCCGATGTACATCGGCGGCGCGACGCTCGCCGGGGCCGCCATGCGGGCCGGGCTGATCGACGAGTACGTGCTGGCCACCGCGCCGGTCCTGGTGGGCGGCGGCACGCCGTTCTTCACCGCGCTGGACAGCTGGGTGAACCTGAACCTGGTGGAGACGCGGACGTTTCCCTGCGGGGTGATTCTGACCAGGTACGAGACGAGGCGCTGAGCGCCCCGGCGGAACTCCGCGGGGGCCGGGTCGCCCCTTCCCCGAGGCGGCGGGCATCATGACCGGGTGTCCAACCGAGAGCCTCTCCACGCATTCCTCCCGCGCACCGGACTCACCGTCGTCGAGGACGTGCGCCCCGGCAGCCTCTTCCCGCCGGAGGCCGCCTGGCGCATCGCGCACGGGACCGCGGCGCCCGACGGCGCCGCCCGCACAGCGCTCGACGCCGCGTGGTGGCGCCGCCTCGCGGATGACGACGGCGAGTTCCTGGTGGCCGTACTCGGACACCGGATCGGCGGCAACGACTCCTGGTGGACCCGGGTCCGCTCCGCCGGCGGCGGTGTGCCCCGGCTGACCGGCGACCCCGGGTTCGTGGCGCTCTCCCTCGACGGGCAGGTGCTCCTGGCGGAGGTGCCCGGCGCGGACGGGCCCCGGGTGACGGCCCTCGACCGGCTGCCGGACCGGCTGGAGGAGGCCGCCGAGGCCGCCGGACGCGAGACGCGGGCCGAGCGCGCCGAGGTGTGGGCAGCGGTGCCCGGCCGGCCCGCGTGGCCCTTGCACTGGGCGGAGTGGATCGGGTCCAACCCGGCCGCACCGGACGAACTGCTGATCCGGCTGCTGGACGTGGAGGCGGGCTTCCTGCACGGGTGCGACCGTCCGGCCGTCCTCGACGCCGCCGTCGTGCACCCCGATCCGTGGGTGCGGTCCACACCCGCCGACACCTTCCGCCCCAAGCTCACCTCCGACCAGTGGGTCCGTCTGGTCCGCGCCGAGCCGTCGGCGGCGCGACGCGTCCTGTGTGCCGAGCGCGCCCGCGTCTGGGGCGCCGAACTCCCCGACGACCTGTACGACGAGCTCCTCGCCGGCCCCTCCCGTGCCACGGCCGCCGAACTCCCAGGGGTCCCCGCCCGCCACCTCCCGGACCTCGCGGCCGACGCCGACCCCCGGGTGCGGGCCGCCGCCTGCGCCCGGTGGGAGGAACTCGCCGCGCCGCTGCGGGACCGGCTGCTGGCCGACCCCGACGACCTGGTGCGCACGGAGGCGCTGCTCGCCCACCACACCGGCATCCCCATGCCCCGTGAGGTCTACGCGGCGCTGCCCGAGCCCCGGCGCGCGCTCGAAGCGTGCCGGCTGGAACCCGGGCTGGAGGCGGACCTCACCCGGGACGGGACCGCCGAGGAACGCCGTACGCTGGCCGCCAACCCGCAACTCGGCCCACTCGGCGTCGCAGTCCTGGCGGAGGACCCCGAGGAGGACGTCCGCTCGGAGGTGGCACTGCGGCCCGACCTCGACGAGGAGCAGCGCGCTGCGGTCCGGCACGCCTTCGACCCGGCCCTGCTGTCGTACAGCCTGCCCTGGGTCGAGCGCCTGCACGGCGACGCCGACGCGATGCGCCGCCTCGCCGTGTCCTCCCATCCGCGGGTCCGCCGGAGCGTGGCCCGTGCCCGGCACCTTCCACCGGACGTCGTGGAGCGCCTGGCCCGGGACGAAGACAAGCCGGTTCGCCTGTTCCTCGCCGAATCCTGCGACGACGCGCCGGCCGAGCTGCTGCTGGAGGTCTGGCGCTGGTGGGCCGGCAGCTTCAGCCACCCCGACCGCCCCCGCAGCCACCCCAACTTCCCCCGTACCGGCCTGCTGCGCCACATCGGCGACCCCGCGGGCCGGATGCGGCGCCTGGCCCTGGACGATCCGCGGTCCACGCCCGCCGACGTCGCCCGTCTCGCCCGCGACCCGGAAGCCGAGGTGCGCCGCCGCGCGGCCGAGGACCCCCGGCTGTCACCGGCCGACGCGGTGCGGCTGCTGAACGACCCGGAGTGCGCCGTGCGCGCGAGCGCGGTACGCAATCCGCGGCTGCCGGCCCGCGTCCTCGCCGGGCTGCTGCACGACCGCGACACGGCGGGCACGGCGGTCACGAACCCGGCGATCCCGGTCCCCGTCCTCCAGCGCCTCCTGGACGCGGCCGCGCAAGCCGTGGCCGCCCGGCGCGCAACTCCGCCACCCGACGGCACGGCGGTGTGAGGGGCCCGAAGCCGCCGTACAGGTGGAGGAGGCCCGTGCTCCGGCCGCGCTGCTGCGGGCCGGGCCGCGGGGGCACCGGATCCGGCACCGGGTTCAGGGCCAGTCGACGGCGAACGCGCGCCCGGGGTTCCGCGTGAGGAGCTGGTCCACCAGCTCCTCGCCCAGGGCGGCCGCCAGCCGGGGCCGTACCCGGCGCAGCAGGTACGGCATGCCCGGGCCGCCGTCGACCGACCGGGCCCCGGAGACGACGGTGTCCCCGCCGAGCAGCAGCCGGTGCCCGAAGCCCGCGTCGGCCAGCGCCCGCACCGCGTCGGGCATCCGCCAGTCCGTGGCGTGATGGGCGAGTGAGGGCCCGTCGAAGGCCAGGTAGCAGCCCGCCTCCGCGGCCTGGCGCTGCACCACCCCGTCGGGGGAGCGGTTGAGGTGCCCGAGGACCACCCGGTGGGGCGGGACCTCCAGCTCGTCGCACAGCAGGTCGAGTACGTCGAGTGCGCCCGTGCCGTGCTCCAGGTGGACGGCTATGGCCGCGCCGGTCTCGTGGTGGGCCTCGGCCGCGGCGGCCATCGTCCAGTGCGCGTGCGCGTCGAGGGCGTGGAAGCCGCCCGCGACCTTGATGAGCCCGGCGCGGACGCCCGATGCGCCGATGCCCGTGGTCAGTTCGCGGACGAAGACGTCGGCGAGACGGCCGCGCAACGCGTCGAGGAACTCCGGGTCGTAGTGGGCGGCCTGGTGCAGCCCGGTCGCGCACACCACGTGCACCCCGGCCGCGCGGGACAGGGGCGGCAGGTCCGCGGTCCGCCGTCCCATGCCGTACGGAGTCCACTGGATCACGCTCGCACCGCCCGCGGCGCGGAACGCGACCAGTTCGGAGCGTGCGGCCGGGACGTCGTCCAGTTCCCGGCCCGGGAGCTTCGGGCTGCGGAGGAAGAGGTGGTCGTGGGCGTCGCACACGCCGAGGTCATCGGGGTGCACGTCGCCGAGGACCGTGCGGACGCGGCCTACCACTGCCGGCCGCGCGGCAGTACGTGCCTCCCGGGCGCCGAGACGTGCAGCACCTCGAAGACGTCGCCCGGGGCTTCCGGCGCGTGGTGGTCCCAGAGCGAGAAGTGGACCAGCTCCCAGCGGTGCGAGTCGACGGCGGACGCGGCGAGCACGGCGCCTTCCTGCGAGGCGAGCCGCCCCGCTTCGCGCACCGCGTCCTCCATGAACCCGGACAGCACCACGCCCTCCGGGACCCGCTGCCGCCGGCGCACCGCGGCGACGGCGGGGGAGCCGGCCGCGGCGCCCTCCTCGTAGGCCAGGCCCGTCCACTGCCGCACGGCGGGCCGCCCGAAGTCGTCGACGGGCCCCTGGAAGGCGCCTCCCCACAGGAAGGCGTTCATCCCCTCCATGGTGTTCCAGAGGTAGAACGGCGCGTACTGGTTCACCGGCGAACCGTGCACCCCGCGCTCGCGCATCAGGTACGTCTTGAAGCCGAGGCCCTCCCAGTCGTCGAGGGCGTGCCCGAGGCGGGAGACGCGGTCGCGGATGATGCCCATGTCGTAGCCGGCGGGCAGGGTCATCTCGTACTGCATGGCGTGCACGGTGAGCTCCGTTCTCAAGCGGGGTAGTGGTCCACGTGTTCGTGCCACTCGACGGTCGAGCCGTCCGCGGCCGCCTCCACGACGGCGAGATGCGTCATGAAGGTGCCGGGGGCGGCGCCGTGCCAGTGCCGTTCGCCGGGCTCGATCCACACGGTGTCGCCCGCCCGGATCGCCGTGACGTCACCGCCCTCGCGCTGGACCAGCCCCTCGCCCTCCAGGACGTGCAGGACCTGGCCGTGCGGATGGCGGTGCCAGGCGGTGTGCGCGCCCGGGGCGAAGTGCACGTTGAACATCCGCAGCCGGGACGGTGACGGCGGGGCGGCCATCTCGTCCAGCCACACCGTGCCCGTGAAGTGCTCCGCCGGGCCCTGCAGGGTGTCGGGCCGCTTCGTCGTGATGTGCATGGGAGAACAACTCCTCAGGATGCCGGTCGAAGGAGGGAGAGCAGACCGCGTACCCCCGAGTCGAAGGCCGCGGGCGAGCCCGACGCGCGGGCCAGGACGTAGCCGCCCTGCACGGTGGCGAGGACCGTCGCGGCGATCTCCCGCGGGTCGAGGGACCGGGCGAACTGGCCCTGCTCCCGGCCCTCTTCGACGATGCGGGCGAGCTGCTCGCGCAGCCAGGCGATCGTCTCGTCCACCGGCGCCCGCAGGTCCTCGTTCACGACCACGTCCGGGTCCATCGTCAGACGGCCCACGGGGCAGCCGCGCAGCACGTCGCGTTCGCGCTCCAGATAGGCCCGGATCCGCTCGTACGGCGTCCCGGGCCCGTCCAGCGCGCGCTGCGCGGAGGCGCGCAGCTCCTCGCAGGTGCGGCGGATCGCGGCCAGCGCGAGGTCGGGTTTGCCCTGGAAGTGGTGGTACATGCTGCCCTGGCCCACGCCCGCGCGCTCCAGGATCGCCTTGGGGCTGGTGCCCACGTAGCCGCGTTCCCACAGCAGTTCGCGGGTGGACTCGATCAGTCGGTCCCGAGTGCTCATGCGAGCACTGTACATACTAGTAGTTACAGAAGTCGAGCAGCCGGTACGGCCCGACGCCCGCGCCGGAGTCACATGCCGGTCCGTACGCCCGCGTTCGCGAGGATGTCGCGGGCGGGCAGGGCGGTGCTCTGTGCCGCGGTGAGCCCGGAGGCCGCGAGGTGGGCGTCGACGATGCGCAGGCCGGCCGCGTATCCGGCGGCATCGGGCAGCCCGACGGGTTCGCAGCCCATGCGCCGGGCGGTGGCGTCGCCGTACACGTACGGGGGCAGGTTCCACATCCCGGCCACGTCGATCGCCGCGGTGACCTCGGCCTGCACCCGCTCCAGTTCCCGGCCGGACAGCCTCGTCGCCCAGGGCCCCATCGCGTCCTCGCCGGCCAGCTCGCGGACGAACGCCTCGGCCAGCCCCTCGGCCACCACCTGCTCGCCGACCGTGACGGTGGCCGGGTCCCAGACCACGTTGGCGTAGCGCACGTTGTGGTGGAGCTCGTGCGCGGCGGCGTATCCGATCTTGGCGAGGCTGGTCCCGGTGGGCCACATCGTCAACTGGATCGCCCCCGGTATGCCGCCCATTCCGAAGTAGCCCCCGTTGCGGACCGTCAGCAGCTCGTCGTCCGGGTCGCCCAGCGCGAGGACGACGTGCACGGTCTCGGCGGCCTCGATCCCGGGCGCCGCCGCGCTCAGCCGCCGCCACGCCGCGGCGAGGCAGTCCTCGATCCGGCTCCACACCCGGGCGTCCTGCATCTGCCGCAGGGCCGTCAGGTAGCGCGCATCCTCCACGTCGATCCGGAAGCCGCTGCCGGACTGGTGCATCCGGACCACGTCCAGGTCGCCGATCGCGGACATGGCGCTCTGCAGCGGGCCGAGCATCTCGCGCAGGGCGTCGGGCCGTTCCTCCAGCGGGCGCTGCAGGAGATCGAGCATGGCGGACGCCGTGTCATGAACGATGATCTTCATGACACGGGACGGTAGGGCCTCCCCCTACGTGAGGATCAAGCCGAACGCTGCCGGTCGTCCGCCGAACGCTGCCAGTCGTCCGCCGGTTGCCTGTCGGTGGGCTGTCAGTGCTGTCGGTGGGCTGTCGGAGGGGGCTGACACCGTTCGAGAGGTCCTGCCGGACGACCGTCCGGCTCGGAGTTCGAAGAGGGGATTCCCCGTGCATGACGTGGTGATCGTGGGAGCCGGTCCGGTGGGCCTGGCCCTGGCGTGCGAGCTCGGCCTCGCCGGCTGTTCCGTACTGGTGCTCGAAAGGGAGCCGGGGCCCGGCTCCCCGTTACGTACGGCCCCGCTCGGGAGGCGCGGGCTGTCCGCCGCGTCGGTGGAGGCGTTCTACCGGCGCGGGTTGATGGAACCGCTGCTGGCGGCCTCGGGGGACCAAGAGGTGTTCGGCGCGGCCCCCGGAGCGGGCGAGCCGGCCCGCCCCCGGATCGTCGGCCACTTCGCCGGCATGATGCTCGACGGGGACCAGGTCGACGTCGCCGCCCTCCCGTTCCGGCTTCCCGGACCGGCGCCCGAAGCCGTGCTGACGGACCTCGAAGCGGTCGAGACGGTGCTGTCCGGGCAGGCGTCCAAGCTCGGCGTGGAGATCAGGCGCGGCGTCACGGTCTCGGCCGTCTCCCAGAACGCGCAGAGCGTGGTCGCACGAGCCGGCGCGGACGCGTACGAGGCGCGCTGGCTGGTCGGCTGCGACGGCGGACGCAGTACGGTGCGCAGGCTCGCGGACTTCGAGTTCGTCGGCACCGAGCCGCAGTTCACCGGCTACACCATGCAAGCCGCCCTCACCGACCCCGAGCTGCTGCGCCCCGGGTTCCACCTGACGCCGACCGGCATGTACCTCCGGATGCCCGTCGGCGGGCACATCGCCATGATGGACTTCGACGGCGGTGCGTTCGACCGTTCACAGCCGCTGACCCGCGACCACCTCCAGGCGGTCCTGCGCCGCGTGTCCGGCATCGACGTGACGATCGCAGAGGTCCGCATCGCCTCCAGCTTCACCGACCGGGCGATGCAGACGACGTCCTACCGGCGGGGACGCGTCCTGCTCGCGGGCGACGCCGCCCACATCCACTCCCCCCTCGGCGGCCAGGGGCTGAACACCGGCATCGGTGACGCCGTGAACCTGGGATGGAAGCTCGCGGCGACCGTGCACGGGTACGCGCCGGACGGGCTCCTCGACACCTACGCCGACGAGCGCCATCCGATCGGTGCGGCGGTGCTCGACTGGTCGCGCGCCCAGGTGGCGACCATGAGGCCGGAACCGTACGCCCAGGCGATCCAGGCGGTGGTCCGCGAACTCTATCGGGACCCGGGACGGAGCGACCTACGTGTTCGAGAGGCTGTCGGGGGCGTGGATCCGGTACGACCTCGGCAGCGGGCACCCGCTGGTCGGCCGCAGCGCCCCCGACTTCCGCTTCGAGGACGGCAGCCGCCTCGGCGACCTCATGGAGGACGGACGGGGTGTCGTGCTCGACTTCAGCACCGACCGGCGCCTGCGCGCCTCCGTGACCGGCTGGGAGGACCGGATACGGTACGCGGCCGGGAGGGCGGCGAACGACCTCGGGCTGGGGGCCGTGCTGGTGCGGCCGGACGGCGTGGTCGCCTGGGCCGGCGACCGCCACCCTGACCGCGAAGGGCTCGGGGAGGCCGTCCACCGCTGGTTCGGCGCCCCGGCCCCAGCCGGCCTCCCCGACGGGGCCCGCCCCGGCCCCGCACCGGTTCCGTCCTGAGGCCGCGCGGCCGGCCCCGGGGGGGGGGGGGGGGGGGGGGGGGGGGGGGGGGGGGGGAGGGGCGGGGGGGGGGGGGGGGGGGGGGGGGAGAGAAAGAGAGAAAAA
>NZ_JBWKEZ010000036.1:24652-56890 GCF_056434525.1 Streptomyces sp. NPDC044002 | reverse complement strand
GGGGCGCCCCCCCCTTCCCCGCACGTGTTCCTCCCTGGCGCTCTCCCCCCCCCCCCCCCCCAGCCCCCCCCCTCCCCCCCCCCGGCCGGCACTCACCGCCTGACCGGACCAGGCCATCGGCCGACCGGAACCGGCCGACATCACGAGCGGTGCATGCGGCCGCCGGCCGCGGGGCACCGTTGCCTCCGTGGGCACAAAAGATGACACGAGTGACTTCTTGGAACTGTCGGCACGGCTGACCGGCTTCGCACCGGAGGCCCTGGAGGCCACCGGACTCCGCGACACCTACCGGCGCGTGGCCGAGGAGCAGCTCGGAACCGCCCGCCTGGAGCGGCTGCTGGCCGCGACGGGACTGCCGGACGGGTCCGGTGGGGACGGCCTCCTGGCCGCGGCCCGCGCCCTCACCCTCCTGTGGTACACCGGCAGCTGGCCGGGGCCGCCCCCCTTCGTGGTGTCCCCGCACGCCTACGCGCAGGGGCTCGCATGGAAGGCCGCCGGGCTCACGGCGCCCGCCACCGACCCCGCCGGATACGGCAGCTGGGCATACCCGCCGGCCGGGACGGACGTCCGGTGAACCACTACGACGTGATCGTGGTCGGTGCCGGGGTGGCGGGTTCGCTCGTCGCGTACCGGCTCGGCCGGCACGCCCGCCGGGTCCTGGTCCTGGAGGCCGGACCGGGACAGGGCGGACACGACCCCCTCACCACCTACCTCACCGCGCCGGCCAAGGTCCCCGGCTCCGCCTACCGGGAGCACCCGGCGGCCCCCTGGCCCGAGGTCACCGACCTCACCGGGACGGACGGGCCCCCCGGGTTCCGCGTGAGCGGCCACCTGCCGCAGAACGGCCCGCTGCCGTACTCCAGCGGCTACGTCCGCGTCAACGGCGGTACCGGCAACGTCTGGACCGGACTCGCCCCCCGCATGCTGCCCGAGGACTTCGACACCGAGTCCCTCGGCTACGGGCGGCGCTGGCCGCTCACCTACGAGGACCTGGAGCCGTACTACCGGGAGGCCGAACGGGAACTGGGGGTGGCCGCCGACGCCGCCGAGCAGCGGGAGCACGTGGGGCTGCCGCTTCCCGACGGCTACGCCTTCCCCATGCGCCCCATCCCCGCCAGCCACCTCGACCGGATCCTCGCGGCGGGCCTCGACGGGCGCCGGGTGAAGGACCCCGTCGCCCTGCGCGAGGTCGAGCTGCACGTGACCGGCACCCCGCACGCCCGCAACGGGGTCCCGGACCCGGACCACGACGGCGGCCGCGGCTACGTCCCGCGAGGGGAGCACGGGCGGCCCGACCCCGGCAACCGCTGTGTGGGCAACGCCAGTTGCATCCCGCACTGCCCCTCCTTCGCGAAGTACACCCCGCTCAAGACCCAGGGGCGGTGGAGCGGGTCCGTCACCCTCCGGGACCGGTCCGTGGTCACCCGGGTCCTCGTCGACGGCTCCGGCCGCGCCACCGGCGTGGAGTACCGGTCGTACGACGGGACGGCGTCCGCAGCCCGCGCCGACGTCGTCGTGCTCGCCGCGCACGCCGTGGAAAATGCCCGGCTGCTGCTCCTCTCCGGCCTCGCCGGGCGCAGCGGCCAGGCCGGCCGCAACCTGATGGACCATCCCGTCCTGCTCACCTGGGGCCTGCTGCCGGAGCCCACCGGCCCGTACCGGGGGCCCGGCTCCACCTCGGGGATCGAGGGCTTCCGCTCCGGTCCGGCACGCGCCCTCCGGGCCCCGTTCCGCATCGAGATCGGCAACTGGGGCTGGGTGTGGGCCAAGGGTCCCGTGGACGCGGACATCGCCGAACTCGTCCACCGCCGCGGCCTGTTCGGCGCCGAGCTGCGACGGGCGGCCGGCGACCGGATCCGCCGCCAGTTCGCCCTGCAGTTCGAGATGGAGCAGGCGGCCGACCCCGCCAACCGGGTCACCCTCCACCCCACCGAACGCGACGCCATCGGCCTGCCCAAACCCCTGGTCACCTACGACCTCGACGACCACGTCAAGGCCGGCATGGCCGCCGCCCGGGCGGTCTCCGAGCAGGTCTTCGCGCTGCTCGGAGCCGAGGACCACACCGACTACGCTCCCGCTGCTGCCTGGCCCGGCCGCTTCGAGCACGGCGGCCGCACCTACGGGTACCGGGGGGCCGGGCACGCCGCCGGCACGCACGTCATGGGCGACTCCCCGGCCACCTCGGTGGTCGACGCCGCCCAGCGCTGCTGGGACCACCCCGGCCTGTACGCCGTCGGCTGCGGGAGCATGCCCTCGGTCGCCACCTCCAACCCGACCCTCACGATGGCGGCCCTGGCCCTGCGCAGCGCCGAAGCCATCGAGTCCGAACTTTCAGCCCGCGACCGGCCCATCTCCGCCGGCCCCGCCGCCACACCGGGAGTCCCCGCATGAGCCCGCTGCCCCTGCCGCCCGTCCCCGAACCCTTCCGGCTGCCCTTCCACTACGGGGCGCTGCACCAGCTCGGCATCGACTGGCTGGTCGATCCGGGCCCGGTCCGCGACCTGCTGGCCAAGCACCACCCGGACCTCTCGGCGGCCGAGTTCGAGGGCCGCGCCCTCGTCTCGGTCAACTACCAGCTGTACTTCGCGCAGTACCCCTTCGGCGGCGGCGTCACCCAGGAGATCGAGTTCAACGTCATCGCCCACCCGACGGCGGACCGCGACCGCCTGCCCGCCCTCACCTACGCCCAGTACGCGCAGGGCTGGGACCAGACGAAGCTGCTCGGCATCGCACGGATCCACGTCGTCTGCGACAACCCGTTCGCCATCCGGGCCGGGCGCGAGCTGTACGCGGAGCCCAAGTACCCGGGCTGGTTCGAGACCGGCCTGCCGTCCCCCAACGGCCCGCCGGGCGAGACCTGGACCGTACGGTGCAACGCGGCGACGACCGGCCCGGACGACACCCTGGTCAGGGGCGGGGAAGCGCTGCTCGACCTGAAGGCGGAACTGGACGGCCTCACCTCCGTCCCCGCCGCCCTCGCCCCCGTCACGGGATACGGCACCGACCCCGAGGGCCGTCTGCTGGCCGGCCCCATGAACGTCCACCAGCCCTACAGCTGGTACGACCTCACCGCACCCGGACACGCCGGACGGGCCGGCCTGACCGTCCACGCCGAGGAGGACGACCTGGGACGCGACGCCCGCACCCTCCTCGCCGACACCCCGCCCGCCGGTGCCTGGACCTACCAGTCGGCCCCGGTCGCCGCCCACCACCGCCCCTACTACCTGCCACCCCGCCCCGCCGCCGGGTGAGGAACGGCAAACGCCCCGGGAACGCGGAGCCCCTTCAGGTCCGCGTGGTGAGCCGTGCGACCGCCGCGTCGTGGCGCGCCCGGAGCCCCGGGTCCGCCGACACCCGCAGCAGCACGCCGAGCGCCCGTACCGCACCGTCCTCATAGCCGGACGCCTCCGCCTCCCGGGCCGCCAGCTCCAGCTGCCCGATGCCCCCGGCCTCGTCCCCGAGCCCCAGCAGCGCCTCTCCCCGCACCGTACGTCGAGTGGGACAGCGACCCGGCGGCGGGGATCGTCCGGTTCCGCGTGCCGGAGACCGCGGTCGGGATCACGGTGACGGACCGGGTCGGCGGCAGGGTCCCGGACGGGCGTGGGCCGGGCGCCCCGTGATCTTCGGCGGATCACCGTGACGCCCGGCGGGCCGGTCAGAAGTGCGGGTTGAGCAGCGAGCCGATCGTGTGCGTGTCCTAGTTGCCGGAGGCCAGGTACATGCTCCGGGTGGTGCAAGCCTCGTCCTGCCCCTCCCTCGGTGTGCCGTCGACCCAGACGCTCCGCGTGTTGAAGGCGATGTCCCCCGCGCTCGCGGGCGTCCCCGTCAGCGTCACGACTGCCGTCGCCGCGGCCGCCGCGGCCGCGAACCTGCCCAACTTTCCAGGCATGAGAAGTCTCCCCCTTGTTGACCTTGTTGACCTTGTCGTCCATGGGCGTGCAGGAGATGGGGAGGCGCCGGACCCCTGTCCGGGCAGGAGTCCGGCGTCCGTCATCCGGAGGTGAATCTAGGCACGGGTGTCGCGTGGCGGTGTGCGCTGCGTGCCCGGTTCCTGTGCTCTGCGTGCCGCGAAGCCCTGCAGCCGGCTTGCGCCGTCCGCGTGACGCGGACGTGACCGTCCGATTACCCTTCGTAAGGGGGTCGGGGGGCGGTCGGGCAGGCGGGGGTGGGGGGATTCCGGTGTCGGCTGACAGCGTGCGCGTCATCCTGGTCGAGTACTACGTCACCGACCACGGCATCCACATCTTCGGGATCGTCCCCGAGGCGGAGAAGCCGCAGGTCCGCACCGTCAGGCTGACACGAGCGGAACTACGGGCGTCGGCCAAGGCCTTCTATGCCCTCTTGCGCGGTGAACGGCCCCGCATCGCCGACTACCTCGCGGACGAAGCGCTGCGGGCGCTGGTACGACCGGTCCAGGAGTGGGCGGCCCCCGGTGACGTCGTCTATCTCGTCCCGCACGACGCACTGCACCGGCTGCCGCTGCACGCCGTCCCCCTCGACGGCGCGCCGCTCGCCGAACGGAACCCCGTCGTGCTGACACCCAGCGCATCCGTGCTGCGTTACTGCTGGTCCCAGCGGAAGGCGTCGCGCTCGTCGGTGCTCGTCGTGGCCGCCCCTCCCTCCGACCCGCCGATGACGTTCGCACACACCCAGGCCACGGCGGTGAGCCGGCTGTTCGCGGAGCCCGAGGTGCTCGTCGGCGGCCGGGCCTCACGCGCCGGGCTGCTGGAGCGGTTGCGGACCGGAAACGACTCGCCCGACGTCCTGCACTTCACCGCCCACGGTGTGTTCGAGCCGATCGACCCCATGCGCTCCGGTGTCGAACTGGCCGACGGTCGGCTGACGGCCGAGGACGTCCTCGGCCTGTCCCTGGACGTGGACCTGGTGGTGCTCGGCTCGTGCGAGAGCGGCCTGAGCGAACGGCGTCCCGGTGACGAACTGATCGGGCTCACCCGCGCCCTGCTGTACGCGGGGGCGGCGTCCACGCTGGTGTCGTTGTGGCGGGTCGACGAGCTGTCCACCGGCCTGCTGCTGACCCGCTTCTACGAGGAGTTGCGGGCCGGCAGCAGCAAGGCGGAGTCACTGCGCCGTGCCCAGGCGTGGTTGCGCGGGCTCACGCACGCCGACGTCCTGCGCCACGCACAAGACCTCCGGTCCACACTGGTACCCGGCACCCCGATTGAGACGGCGCTGCTCATGGAGGAAGCCCGGCTGCTCGCCCGCGCCGGTGAGGTCGGGACCGCTCTGCGGATCTACGACGACCTGTGCGCCGCCCGCGGCCAGGCGGACGGTCTGCGTGCCCGGGCCCGGATCCGGGCCGCCCAGGTGCGGCTCGGCCGGCCGGTCCTGGAGCGGCGCTCGGGGGAGGACAGGGCTTTCCCCGACCCGTACCACTGGGCCCCTTTCGTACTGACGGGAGACTGGTGCTGATGACCGCTGCGGGCCGGGGCCGGACGGTGTCCGACCTCATGACCGACGACTTCGACACCGCGTACACAGAGCCCGACGGTTCCGGCTCACCGCCGGGTCCGTCCGGTCCGCCCGCCCCGCCCGGCCCGGACCGCCCCGGCCGATTCCTGGTGGTGCTGGACGCGGCGGGCATCCCCCGCGCGATGACGGGGCCCGGCGGCCGGGGGCCGGTCGTCGTGGTCCCGGCGCGGCTGGACATCGTCAGGCTACTCACCTCGGCCGACCTCCTGGAGGCCTTGGACGGCATGGCCGGCCTGGTGGCGGTGCGGGCGGGAACCGTGGTCGGCGTGGTGCCGGTGGACGCGTTGCGCGAGGAGGCCGTCCGCCTCCTGGAGACGGCAGGAACCGAACTGGGAGTGGATTCCGATCCGTTGGGCCGGCCGGCGGACTTTCCCGACCCGGTCCGCATCACGTGCACCGTCTGCGGGGAGGACAACGAGTTCGAGTACTACGTCCGGACGAAGGCGTACACCTGCCGGCACGGCCCGCACCGCCTGGTACCCCCGTCCCGTCGCGGCGGCGCGTGATGGGGGTGCTCGACACGGCAGCCGGTGCCCTCGAACAGCGCACCCTGCGCGCCGTGTTCGTCCCCGTCCTCGGATTCCTCACAGCCCTCGGCGCACTGGTCGTCACGGGGGCGGGGTGGTCGGCGACCGTCCGGTGGTGGACCGCCCTGGACGGCTCGGCACGCCTGGCACTCGCGGGCGCCCTGCTGGTGGCGGCCCTCCTGCTCAGCCAGCTCCTCACGGCGCGGCGTACAGCGCTGATCCGGCTGCTGGAAGGCTACGGGCACGGGCTCCCGCGGGCGTTCACCGAGAACGGCCGGCGCCGCCAGGCCGCGATCCACCGCGGGCTGCGCATCGAGGATCCGCGCTGGCACCTCTACCCCCGCGACAGCCGGCTCCTGCTGCCCACCACGTTCGGCAACGTCCTGCGCGGCGCGGAGCAGCACAGCACCGACCGGTACTCGATCCGGGCGGTCGTCGCCTGGCCCCGGCTGTACCCGACGCTCCCCGAAGCGTTCCGGCAGACCCTCGCCACGGCACTCGGCGAGCTGGAACTGGCCGTGACCATGTGCGCCCTGGGGGTGGCGTTCGCCCTGGCGGGCAGCGGCATCGCGGCGTGGCTGCTGCCCTGGTACGCCGTGGCCCTGTGCTGGTGGGGCGGATTCCTGGTCGCATGGCTCGCCTACCGCGCCGCCATCGGCGCGGCCGAGGCGTACGGCCGGCTGCTGCGGACGGCGTTCGACGTCTACCGGTGGTCGCTGGTGGAGGCGATGGGACTGGCCCGCCCCGGCCACCACGAGGACGAGCCCGCCCTGTGGCAGGCCCTCGACCGCCTGTGGGTCAGGGGCGCCGTGCACTCCGACGAGTCCGCCCTCCTGGACCGCGGGGAGCCGGGTGCCGGGCCACCGCCCTCACCCCGTCCCTCCCCGCAGCCGGACCGAGCCGAGCCGGCGCACGACGCCCCGGAGGAGGCCTCCACGGGGGCGTCCTCCACGGGGGCGTCCTCCAGGAGGCGGCGGTGGCCCCTGGCCGTGGCGGCCCTGGGACTGCTGCTGAGCGGCGTGAGCGCCGCGGCCCAGACCTGGCCGGAACCGACGACCGCGCAGCGGTCCGTTCCGGCCTACCGGCCCCTGGCCCCCGCCGACCTGCACGGCGACCGCGCCCGCGACGTCGTCGGCCGCTACCCGCTGCGCCGCCTGGCCGCCGGGCAGGCCATCGCCACCGACCTGCTCGGCCCCCGCCTCGCCGACGGGGCGCTCGACGGAAGGACCGTCCTGCCCGTCCGGCTCGCCGAGGGGCGCCTGCTCGCGGACACCGTCCGCCGCGGCGACCGGGTCACCGTCATCGGGTCAGCCGGCACGACCGTCCCCGACGTGCTGGTCCTGGACTTCCGGGGTGACGCCGTGATCGTCGCGGTCGTCCGGGCCCGCGCCGCCGACCTCCTCACCGGGGCCGGACCCCTGCACGCCCTGCCCGGCTGACCCCGCCCCGGCCAGGAGCGTGCGCACCTCGGCGAAGGTGACCGGGGCGCCCCGGCGCAGCGCCACGTACTCGGCTGCCCGTCCGCCGTGCTCGGCCAACGTGTCCCACACCGCCAGCTGCCGGTCACGGGCCAGGCGCCGGGCCCTGAGCGGCCCGGCCCTGTCGACCGCCACCCGCCTGCGCCCCGCCTCGACGCGCAGGCCCCACTCGGCCGCCGCCTCCCTGCCGAGCAGCCACACCAGGTCCAGCGCCTCCTCGTCCAGACCTGCCGCCTCCAGGCCCCTCATCGTCCGCACGAGGTGACGCTCCGCCGCGGTCGCCGCGTCCACCGCCTTCACCCACCTCAGCCCGGGCGGCCAGCCGTCCTCGCCGCGCGCGGGCGTGACGCGGGACCGGCGCGGATCCACGTACGCCTCACCGATCCGGGCCCTGCTGCGCTCGACCTCCTCGGCCCTGCGCTCCACCCTGAGCATCGCCGCCACGACCTCGGGCAGCCCGTCGAGCTCGGGCTGCGGCACCCGTTCCCCGAGCAGGTTGACCAGGTCCCGCGACCGGGCCCGCTCCACCAGGTCGAACGCCTTCACCTCATCGGCCGCCTCGTCGACCAGCAGGCCCACCACGTCCTCGTACAGGGCTTCCGTGGTCCTCGCGTGGGCGATCCGCGCTTCGGGGCCCAGGATGTTGGTGCGGTCGTCGTCCCTGAGCGCGAGGGCCGACTCCAGACATTCCAGGGCGCGGCGCGGATCGGCAGGGGCGAACACTTCGCCGCTGAGCTCCAGCAGCTCCGCCGCCACGGCCCCCAGTCCCTGCCGGGCCAGCCTCCGGGCCGTGCGGTGCAGGAGGTCCGCGCCGCGCTCCGGGACGCGGGAGCCGAGCTGTGACACGCCCGCCCGGATGGCCCGCCCGCCGGGCACGTCGAGCACCCCGGTGAGCACTCCGCTGACGAACGCACGGATCCGCGCGTTGCCCGGCACCTGCTCCGAGATCACGTCGACGCCCCGTGTGAACACGTCCAGGTCGTCCGGTGCGGCCAGGAACCGCCCGCCGATCCCGGCCGCGGTGATCGTGACGGTGTGGCGCACCTGCCGGATCTTCTCGGGGCCGGCCTTCGGGGGATGGAACGGGACGCGGCTCATCCGGTCCACGAAGCCGTCGAGCCGCGGATCCTTCCACAGGTGGAGCAGGCTGCCCACCTCGATCGTGATCCGGGCCCGCAACGCGGGTACGACGTGCGGGTTCGCCAGCGCGTCCTCGACCGGTTCGAGACCGCTGAGGCCGATGTCGAGGCCGGCGAGCCAGGCGTCCTTGGCGATCTGGACCCGGATGTTCGCCAGCCCCGCCCTCCGGCAGAGCTCGGCGGCGTCCAGCAGGGCCCGCTGCCCGTCCTCGGGATAGCCGTGCAACAGGTACGTGTACCCGAGCGTGGTCAGGCATCCGATGCGGCAGGCCCGGTGCTCCAGGCGGACCTCCTCGGCGGCGTCCTTCGCGGGAGCGGTCAGGTTGAGCAGGCGCACCGCCCTGTCGGTCCAGTGGACCGACAACTCCACGTGGCGCACCTTGCCGTTGCGAAGGTCCTCCCAGTGCTCGGGCGCCGGGGGGATGAACGTGCCCTGTGAGATCCGCGCGGCGGACTCGTCGAGCACCCTCACCAGAGTGAGGTCGGGCCCGCCCTTGCGGCCGTGCGTGGCGTCGTGACACCAGGTCTTGTGCAGCCACTCCTCGTCACCCTGGTTCGTGTACCGCACGAACAGCGATGCGTCGAGCCGGTACAGCGAGCGGCAGGGCCGCTGCATGAACAGGGCCAGGAACAGCAGGTGCAGGCCGACCGCGAGCCCCAGGGTCTGCGCCGAGCCCGTTCCGAGACGGGCCGTGAGGCTCAGCGCCCCCAGCCACGCGGGGAGCAGCAGGAAGCCGTAGGCCGCGCTGAACACGCTCCGGTGCCGCACTTGCGGGGACCCGACGACGAAGACGAACGCCAGCTCGCAGAACCGCGCGCAGACCACCAGGGCCCCGCTGAGCGCCCCGGCCACCAGCAGGTAGCCCAGCACGGCGAAGAACCCTCCCCGGCTCCGCTCGGCGACGACCGCGCCCACCGGGCTCAGCGCGAGCAGCGCCGCACAGGTGACCCATGCCAGGGCGGAGACCTGCACCTCCATCCGCCGGTAACGGCACAGGCTGCGCGTGGCCTTGAGGAACTGCAGGTGCATGACGCCCGCCAGCCCCAGCACCACCATCGAGGACGGCTCCGGTTCCCGCAGCCACAGCACCACGGGCACCGCGAGGGCGCCGTGCGCGAGCCACTGCACCAGCCGCGGCAGGCGATGCCCCGGCTCGTCCAGCCCGTAGCCGGTGACGACGAGCAGGACCTCACCGGTCCGCCGGCTGCTCACCGCCGAGGCCAGCGACACCTGCACGACGCCGAACACCAGCACGAGGGGCAGGAACCACCACAGCACGTCCGCCGGCGGCACCCCCCGCACCACCAGCCCCACCCCACCCCCGACCCCACAGGCCAGGCTGCCGACCCCCCCGACCGCCGCCCCCAACAGCACCAGGAGCGCCACCGCCAACGGGCCGCCCGCGCCGAGCCCGTCGTAGGCACCACCGAGTCCCCAGCCCACACAGCCCCAGAGGAGGAATCTGGCCAGCCGGCGCAGCGGACTGGTGCGCACGAACCGAACGACCAACGAAAACCACGAATCGTCACCCACGTGCCCTCGCCGGGTAGAAGAGACTGGCCTGCGCAGTTCAGATACGGGGAGGAATACGAGCCACTCTCCAGCGTATGCACCGGCCACACTTGATCGTGCGAAATCCCCCGAACGCCCCCGACCCGCCCCGACCCGCCCCGGGCCGTCCGGCTCGGTTCCGCCAAGGGGTAGGTTCGCTTCTGTCGGCGATGGCTGACCGAGGCGGCGAAAGGGGGCCGGTGTGACCCACGAGATGGACATTCAGGTCGGGACTGACGTACGGATTACCGGGGGGCCGTTCACAGGCTTCACGAGCCCTGTGGTGGCTGTCGACCATGTTCGGGGCCGTGTCGAGTTGACGGTGGACGTCTTCGGCGACGCGACCAGGGCCGATATCCCCTTGTCGGATGTCGTGAGGGTGATCTGATCTGGCCCCTTATGGCCTGCTCCGGCCGCGTTCGGCGATGGACTCGGGGCGCCGGACGCTCGCCCGCCGAAGACACCCTGCCGTGCCCCTGCCGAACGGCTCCGGGGGAGCTCTGAAGCAGTTCATCCCGTTCCCCTTCGCAAGACCCCGGGTGTCCGCACCCGGGGCCTTGCGCATGTCCCCCCGCCGTGCGCAAGATCCGGTCATGCTGAGGGGATTGATCAAGGGAGACAACGCCTTCGTCCCGACGGTGGCACTGCGCGTCGCCGTCCGGAACGGCGTCGACGTCGCGGCGCTGCTGGTGACGGAACAGGGCAGGGTCCGGGGGGACGCCGACATCGTGTTCGACGGCGCTCCGGCGCACCCGTCGGGCGCGGTACGGCTGTCCGCAGGCGAGGACGGCACGGTGTGGCTGGAAACGGGCCTCACCTCGGTCGAGGAGGAGATCACCCGCGTCCTCGTCGTCGCGTCGACGGAGGAGGGCGCGCTGCGGGACGTGCGCGGGCTGTCCGTGGAGGTCTTCGGGCCGGACGGCGCGACGGTCGTGGGGTACGAGGTGACCGACGCGGGCGGCGAGACGGCGATGGTCCTCGCGGAGCTGTACCGCCGGTCCGGCGGCTGGAAGTTCCGCGCGGTCGGCCAGGGGTACGTGGACGGGCTGACGGGCCTTGCGGTGGACCACGGGGTGGACGTGGGCGAGGAGCCGCAGGAGGTCCTGGAACGGATCCCGACGCCCGCCCCGCCTGCTGCCCTGGCCGCCCCGGCCGAGGCCCCGCCTGCCGCCCCGGCCGAGGCCCAGGCCCCGCTCGCCGCCCCGCCCGCCCCGGCTCAGGGCCTGCGCCTCACCCGGGACCAGATCCTGGACATGACCCCGGAGCAGATCCGGGCCCTGGCCCTGACCCAGAGGCAGGCCAGAGCCGAGGCACCGGGCCAGGCGCAGGCGCCCCTGACGGCGTCCTCCCCGCCCGCGCCGAAGCCCGACCCGTCGGCCTGGACGTGCGGGCCCGTCTTCAAGCCGCGCACCGTCAGCGGCCGGGACAACGACGTGATCACCGTGAAGGATCTCCCGCACGGCCCCGTGATGGTCGAACTGACCCTGAAGGGCGACGGTTACACGGGTCTGTGGCCCCTCGACGAGTCCAACGCCAAGGGGCGTTATCTCGTCAGCACCACGGAGAAGGACTTCCGGGGACGGGTGATCACCTCCACCCCCGAGCACGGGCGGCTGCGCCTGCGGCTGGAGGCGAGCGGCTCCTGGCAGGTACGGATCCTGCCGCTGGCGGAGGCCCGACGCCTGTCGAAGCACCGGCTGGAGAGCTGGGGCCCCGACGTCCTGCTGCACACCGGAGGTACGGCCGACGTCACCTTCCACTACAAGGGCGACAGCAATTTCATCGGCCACGTCTACAGACTGGCGGGGCACACCGACCCCACCACGCTTCCGGAGCCCGGAAGGTCCGTCGTCAGCGAGATCGGCGCGCGCAGGGAGACCTTGCCCCTGCCCGAAGGTCCGCTCCTCGTCTATCTGTCCGCGGCGGACGGCCCCTGGGACGCGCGTCTGAAGGACGTGCACCCCCACAGCAGCGGCCGGGACGCCGACGGCCCGGCGAAGCTGCCCGAGCCCCGCGGGGCACTGGGCTGGCTACGCCGAGCGAGGCGCTGAGCGGCGCTGATCGGACACCTCGGCGGGGCGGGCGGTGGCGGGATCACCGCCTGCCGAACGACTGACCGTCTTTCAGGTTGCTGGACCAAACAGGTTCTCCCCCGAGGCGTGGTGCGGGCTGGTGTTCGGGCGTGCTGCTTAGCCTGCTCCCTGCCCTCACGGCTATCCGGACCATCCGGCCCGTCCGCTGCATTCCCGCGCCCGGTGCTCAGGCCATCGGGGGCCGAAACTGTGGAGGAACCACTCGTGGCTGCACGTCTCACCCTCCCCACCGCCCTCTCCGCGCTGGCGATCCTGGCCGTCGGCCTCGTCCTGGCCCCGCCGGCTGCACCCGCACCCCACAAGGCGGAGGCGGGCGGCGACCTGATCGTCTGCCTCAGCGGCATCCCGGCGGGCCAGACCCTCACCGGGACGAGCGGCAACGACACCATCCTCGTGCCCGGCGTCGTATTCGGCACGGCGATCAGCGTTCTGGGCACCGTCGACGGCGCCGGCGGGGACGACGTCGTCACCACCGGTGACGTCGGAGCCGGGGGCACGGTCCGAGGCGGCAGCGGCGACGACACCGTTACCACCGCCGCCGCCGTCGCCGCCCAGGCCATCGCCGGAACCGCACGCGTGGAAGGCCAGGCCGGCAACGACACCATCCGCGCGGCCGAGATCGGCCCCATCCTGGGCGACACCGCCATCGTCAGCGGCGGCGACGGCGACGACACCCTCGAAGGGATCGCCGCCGGCCTCAACGGCACCGTCATCGTCATCGGCGCCAGAGGCACCGCCAACGGCGGAGCAGGCACCAACACCTGCAGCGTCCTCCCCCTCCCCGGCGGGACCGTCACCAACTGCTCGTAAGAGGCTGCTGTCAGGCCGGGATGGTGCTGACCTCCGTTGCCGGTACCGTCCGGTGACGGAGGTCAGACGGCCGGGACGTGCCATGCCCGGGACTGCGAACGGCTCATCCAGTACTCCGGAACCTTGATCACCTGACCCAGCGGGCCGTGAACCCCGGCACGGGCAGCAGGGGACGACCAGGCGGTTTCAGCGAAGACCGGCGCGGTCCTGGGCGGCCAGGACGGTGTCCGCGTAGCGGGCGGCCCAGGTGCCCATCGCGCGGATGGGGACAAGCAGGGCCGTGCCGGCGTCGGTGAGGGTGTAGTCGACGCGCGGGGGTGCCTCGGCGTAGCGGCGGCGCTCCACCAGCCCGTTGTACTCCAGGCGCCGCAGCGCGTCGTTGAGCACCTTGGGGCTGATCCCGCCGATCCGGTCCAGCAGGGCGCGCGGGCGCATCGGGCCGCCCTCGCCGAGGATGAACACCACCACGCTGTCCCATCGGTTCGCCAGTACCTCGAAGGCGACCCGGGCCCGGCAGTCCGCCGCGAATCCGTCCCCCGCCAGTTCCTCATGCTCTCCCATGCGTCCATCCTGCCCGCCCGATGCACACCACCGGGTGTGCATCGGCGCGTCTAGCGTCCGGAGCATGACATCCCACGATGCAAACACGGAGGGGACCAGCATGCGTATCGGCATTCTCGGAACGGGATCGATGGCCACGGCCCTGGGCGGTGCATGGGTACGAGCCGGACACCAAGTCCTGGTGGGCGGGCGGAACGCGGAAGCCGCAGCCACGACCGCGGCCCGGATCGGCTCTGCCGGCGGCAGCCTGGCCGAGGCGGCTGCCTGGGGCGAGGCGGTCCTGATGGCCGTACCAGTGGACAGTGCACCCGGGCTGGCCCGGGAACTCGCCCCCGTCCTGGCCGGCCGGACCGTGCTCGACTGCACCGTGCCCATGGTGTCCGGCCCGGACGGGCCCGTCCTGACAACTGCCGGAGGCACGGACTCGGTCGCCGCGCGCATAGCGGCCGCCGCGCCGGATGCGGCGGTCGCCAAGGTGTTCGGCATCTGCCACGAGAGCATCTGGACGCTGCCGCGACCCGTTTTCGAGGGCGCACCCCTGGCGGTGCCCTTCTGTGCCGGAACCCCCGCCGCGGAGGCCTTGACAGAAGAGCTGATCACGTCGATGGGCTGCTCCCCGCTGCCCTGCGGCGGACTGTCCCGAGCGGGCCTGCTGGAAGCGGCCGCGGTCCTCGCCATCGGCATGTGGTGGTCCGGCGGTGAGGCACGCTACTGCCTTCCCTCCCCGGCCCTGGCCCCCGGCGCGGTTGACGACGAGCCCTGACCGGTGTCCCGGAGAGCTCGGTTCCCGTCCGGTTCTGGCCGGCGGCTGCGGGGAGCGTCAGTCGAACAGGAGGCGCCAGGTGTGCTCCCCCGGGTAGCCATCGGCATCGGCGCCGCTCCAGCCCTGGGCGCGCTGGAACTCGGCGACGTTGCGCCGGTCCGCCTCGCCCCATGAGGTGCCCGGACCGATCGCGTACTGCCGGCCGAAGCCCCGCCGTACCAGTTGGCGCCCGAGCCGCAGGACGTGGCCGTTGACCTGACCGGGGCGGAAGTGCCCGGCTCCGGGGAATGCCGCTCGCCCGTCGTCCTCGTGTCCGGGCCTGCCGCCGTCCGAAGGGGGCCGGACGTTCTCGCCCTTGCCGTTGACCAGGTAGTCCCATGTGGTCGTGCCGGGTATGCCGTCGGCGTCTGCTCCGGTCCAGCCCTGGGCCTGCTGGAAGGCCTGGGTGGCCCTGCGGTCCGCCTCCGACCAGCGGGGGCCTGGACCGGATCCGTAATAGGCGCCCGCGCCGCGCCCGGACAGCATCCGGCCCAGCTCGGTGACGTGTTGGTTGTTCGCCCCGGGTCCGAACTTGTCCGCACCCGGGAACCTGCCGGGGTCCTGGGGCGGACGACCGGGGTCCGTGGCGAGGTTCTTGTAGCGGTAGGCCTTGTACTGGGAGGAGTTGCTCCAGTAGGCATAGGGCGTCGTGCGCTTGACGGCGTGCGGCCTGGTCTGCTCGTAGGCGATGTAGCGGCTCCGGGCCGCGTTCGCCCAGCCGCCGAAGATGACCACGTGGGAACCTGCGACGGGCCGTGCCGCGTTGTGGAAGAGTAGGATGTGCCCGGGCTGGAGCTCACTGAGCCTTTGCCAACCTGAAGTCGCAGGTCAAAGGCCTGGTGTGACCGGTCCTCGGGGCGCTCATGCTGGTCGTGGGCGGAAGTCTGCGGAGTAGATCGTCCGTCAGCGGTCGGCTCGTCGGTTTCTGCGCGCTGTGGCCAGGCTGCCTTCTACGATCTGGTGCATGCTGGATCCCGAGCTGCTGGAACGGATCACCGCGCGGCGCGCGGAACTGGACGAACTCGAAGAACAGCTGGCCAAGCAGCTGGCAGGGGTGCGGGCCGAGCGAGACGAGCTTGCCGTCGCCGAACGAGTCCTTGAACGGGTGAGCGAGCAGCTCGGCAACGAGCGCGCCTCGGCAGTGCCGACGGCGGCCGGGCAGGTGGGCGGGCAGGCGGTGATGCTGATCCCGCAACGCGCACCGGGCGTGGAGGAGGTCACGCTCCCGACGGAGTACCAGCGCATCCTGGCCGCCGTGCGGCAGGCCGCCGGACCCGTCATGGCCCGCCAGGTCGGCGAAGTACTGAAGGTAGACATCAGCGTGCGGGGCAAGCTGGAACCGCTACGCGGGAAGCTGATCAGGCTGGCCGACCGCCGCTGGCAGCGGAGACTGCCCGACGGCCGGTTCACCACCCGCCTGTGACCAGGCATGGCGACACCCGGAACGGTGCGTCGGGGGCGTGACTAGGGTGCCCCCGGCGGCCGTTGGAACTGTGTGACGAGTACCAAAGAACGCGCCGAGGATACCTGCCCGCTTGTCTACCAGTGCCGTCTGCTGCTGTCCACGCACACCGTCAACCACCTCGCCGATCTGCTGCGATGCCGTCTGAAGGCGATACGGTCCAGGTGACGGATCCTGCCGGCTGGGAGGATCGCGGTGATCGTCCTGGCCGTGCTCCGTCACGACCAGCGTCTGGCCGACATGGCCGGCGGCAACAACGTGTCCGAGTCCACCGTCCGCCGCTGGCGCGACGAGCTGATCGCCCTGCTCGCCGCGCAGGCACCACGCCTGGACCGCGCCCTGAAGAAGGTCGCGAAACAGGGCGGAGAGGTGGTTCTGATCGACGGGACCCTCATCCGCACCCAGCGCCGCACCGGAAGGGCCGACCGGCGGAACTACTCCGGCAAACACCACCATCACGGCCTGCACTTCCTCGCCCTGACCGACGAGAAGGGCCGGCTGATCTGGACATCCGCCGCCCGTCCCGGCCGCACCCACGACAACACCGCCGCCCGCCACGACCACATCCTGGCCCACCTGCGCGCCGTCGGCCTCGGCGCTCGCGCGGACCTAGGCTTCTGTGGCCTGGACAACGACGTACGCGACCCCGTGATCGTCACCGGCTTCCACGCCAGCCGCACCCACAAGCTCACACCCGGCCAGAAGACCGCCAACCGCGTCCTCGCCGTCGTACGTGAACCGGTCGAACACGGCTTCGCCCACCTCAAGAACTGGCGGACCCTCACCAAACTCCGCACCGACCCCGCCCGCGCCACCCAGCTCCTGCGTGCCCTGCTCGTCCTGACGAACCTCGAAGTCAACCGCTGACGGACGATCCACTCCGCAGACTTCCGCCCACGACCAGCATGAGCACCGGTCAGACCAGCCCTTTGACCTGCAACTTCAAGTAGGCGGGGGTCATGGCTGTTAGGGCCCGCCGTTTGGATCATCTGGTCGTTGAATAAGGCTGCTGGCTGAAGAGACGATCGCCGTGTCGATCCCTATGTCGAGGCTTTTACAGGCTTCGCGGTGCTGCGTTGGCGAATCCCACCCACCATTCCTGTGGTGTACGTGGCGTCGCGGAGGACTTCAGCAATAGCTCACTGGATCAGAGACGTGTGCGGGTGATCCGGGGATTCCGGGCAGACGTAGAGCTGCAGGCGGTTAGTCCTGGAAACCTGGACCTTGGGCGGGTTTGCCAAACAAGAGTCGTCGAGGGAGCCGAGCGCTTGATCCTCGTACGGGACCCAATCCTTGTTGCTGCTGTCCCATTCGCGCGAGGCGATGGTCAGCAACGGGGTCATCTTGGCGCCACAAGCGGTGCAGAAGCGGGCGATCGGATCGGTGAGGCCCCACCGGGGCCAGCCGCCGACCTTCCATCCCGGGGCGACGGACAGCTGGCTCCCGTAGAACGAATCCGGGTAGGGGGCCCAGGAGCTGTCCACGGCGGATCCGGCTGCCTGCCAGTTACTCCAGTCCCCCAGCTGCTGCTGTAGCTCCTTACTCAGATCCATGGGGTCGGGGTACTCGGTGATCTGCTCCGGCGCGAGCACGCACGGCCGCGGTATGTAGCCGTCGTACTCCACCGCGAAGGGGCCGGGCGGGGCAGCGAGGATGTCGGTGACCTCGGCGGAGGATCGCCAGAACAGTACGGTCGGAGGCTTGTAGTCCGGCTCGTGTTCGAAGGGACACCACAGCACCTGGAGCAGGTCGGCCTGTCCGGGCGGTCGCAGCAGGGGCACATCGCGCATGTACAGCTGGGCCAAGGGCGCCATAGGGTTCGGACCGTCCTGCCATTCGTAGTCCTCGGCGGCGTTCACGCCGTAGGCCTCGTACAGGTCGTCTATCTGGTCGTGTGACGCGTCGCAGTGCGGCCACGGCTCGTCGGCGGGCCACAGCAGCGGCCCGCCGACCGAACTGCCGTGCGGCGACGGCGACCCGGGGCGGGGATGCAACCGGATCGCCGGCCGTGCCAGCGGGGCCAGTTGAGGAAAGACCGCGGTGACGTCGAGCGGGCGCGGCGGGGTGGTACGGATGCCGTTCATAACGGCGATGCTGTCAGCAGCCTCTGACAACGGGCACACCGATCCACGTACAGCTGACACCGCGCGGCTTCCCTGAGTCAGTAGGCGGACCAGATCCAGTTCCGCGCGCCGCGCGGTGATCCGTTCCAGCAGCTCGGACTCCAGCATGCACTAGATCGTAGAAGGAAGACTGGCCACAGCGCGCAGAAACCGACGAGCCGACCGCTGACGGACGATCTACTCCGCGGACTTCCGTCCACGACAGCATGAGCACCCCGAACACCGGTCACGCCAGCCCTTTGACCTGCGACTTCAAGTTGGCGGAGGCTTACTCCTGTCGATCCGCGTGCCGTACGCGGCCAGGCTCCCCGTCCACTGGTTGTCCTTGAGTCCCCAGGCCATGGACACGAGCCCGGAGCAGTCCTGGCGGTAGCCGTCGGACCAGTAGCGGTTCATGTCATATGGCACCTGGGCGTCCACCCCGCCCTTGGCGCGGTCGATGATCTGATCCCGGGTCAGCCGCAGGTCCTGTGCGGCCCGCAGGGTCTGTGCGCCGAAGAGCGGGCCGGGCGTCCCCTGCCAGTTGCCTGCTTCCGCGTCCTCGGTGGCGTTGCCCGACGCGGGCGCGGGCGGAGTGGCCGACGCCGACGCCCGTGTGGGCGGGGGCGGGGGCGGAACGGAGGGCCCGGGCTCAGCCGCGACGGCGCTGGCGGAACCGCCCGCCAGGGTGCAGCCCGCAACAGCCGTCACGAGTACGGCCCGGACGGCCACCGGACCGCGGACATCCTGGTGTCGCCCGGGACGGACGGCTTCCGTGCATCCGGGGCAGCCGCATTCCGCGGGAGCCGGAACGTCCTCGAAGGCGGGAGCGTCGCCCGACACCGCCGTGCGACGGCGCTGCCCCACTGGGACCCTCCCCGTCTCCGCTGTCTCCACGCCGGAGGCTCCGGCCGGGAGCACAGGGAAAACTTCACGCACCGGGCTTCTCCATTCGTCGGTACAGGCGATTGCCGCGCTGCGAGCAGGCCTCACTGCACGACGGCGGACGGGCCGTACGCCGAGGTGCGTCCCGGCGACGGGTCCCGGGACCGCTTCGGGCACGCCGGAGGGCACCGAAGTGAACGGTTTGGATTCCGGCGTATCCACCACCGGACGGGACGCGTTCCAGCCGCCGGACGCGCGTCCGGTCCGGTCCCCGGGGTCCAGGGCTGAACCCGCAGATCAGCCTAGGGAGCGGTCCCGCTGCCCGTACCCGATCGGAAGTCCTGCGGTCCCCGGAGCAAGGTCCTGAAGCCCCCTGAAGGAAGGCGGTCTCGCCGACGGCCGCCCCCGCCCCTGCGGCCGAGCCCCCCCCGCGATCCGGGGGGCTCGGCGACGCGGAGGTCGCCGCCCGCTGCGCCGCGCTCCTGTCGCTGCGTGGTGGAGCGCATCGGTGCCGCTGACCGGGGCCGCGGTCCTGGTCCTCGTGGTCTCCCTGGCCGCTGGCACGACACCGTCGGTCCGTGGCCTGATCTCCGGTGGGCCGTCCACGAAGAGCAGTCGTTGCGCGCCTTGCCGGCCGAGGTCGGCACGGTGCTGGACGATCAGCAGCACCGCCTGTGATGAGGCACGTCCCGCTGGCCCTTGGCCAGGGCGCGGCCGCCGTCCGTCGAGGTCTGTCCGTGTCCGCGACCGGCGCGTGCCTGCGCGGCCGGGCATGCCGCGGTCCGTCTTGGTGCTCGAAGGGTCCCGCGCCACTCGGCTGCGGACACCGCTCTCCGCGCCTCCTGCTCCGCACGTTAATAAATGACTCACCATTTATTAACGTGCTACAGTCGATCTTGAGAGGAGGCGCCCATGCCGCGACCACGTGCCACCAGCGACGCCGAGATCCTTGCCGCCACTGGGCGCGCCATCGGCGCGCACGGCCCCGGCAGGCTCACCCTGGCGCATGTCGGCGCCGAGGCGGGGGTCTCTCCAGCGACTCTGTTGCAGCGCTTCGGTTCCAAGCGGGGTCTGCTGCTGGCGTTCGCCGCGGACGCTGCCGCGGACGCCGCCGCGCCGTACCGCAGGGCGCAGGCCGCCTGCGACTCCCCCCTGGCGGCGCTGCATGCCGCCGCCGACGAGTTCGCACGGCACATGTCCACCCCCGAGGAGATGGCCAATCACCTCGGCATGCTCCAGCTCGACCTGTCCGACGCCGAGTTCCGCGTCCATGCCGCCGCGCACACCGAGGCGGTCGACGCGGTGCTGAGAGAGCTGCTCGCCGACGCCGTCGCCGGAGGCGAGCTCCCCTCCGGCACCGACGTGGCACGCCTCGCCCGCGCCGTCAAGATCACCACTGACGGCTCCCTGCTCCGGTGGGCCCTCACGGGCGAAGGCGATCCCGCCGATCTGCTCCACGACGACCTCGACCACCTGTTCGGGAGGACCTCATGACCTTTACCGCCACCGTCTTCATAGGCACCAGCCTGGACGGCTACATCGCCCGCCCCGACGACGACATCGAGTGGCTGACCTCGCGCGGCGAGAAGGCCGGCGACCTGGGCTTCTTCGAGTTCCTCGACTCGGTGGACGCGGTGATCATGGGCCGCAACACCTACGACAAGGTCATCGGCTTCGGCGAGGAGAACTGGCCCTACGGCGACCGTCACGTGGGCGTCCTCAGCACCACCCTCCCCGAGGACGCCGACCCGCGCATCACCGTCTACCGCGACTTGGACACCCTCGTCGCCGACCTCGACCAGCGCGGCGTCAAGCACGTGTATCCCGATGGAGGACGGCTCGTACAGAGCTTCATCCGCGCCGGCCGTGTCGACCGGTTCATCATCAGCGTCGCCCCGGTCCTGATCGGGGCCGGCCACCGGCTCTTCGGCGAGTTGCCGGATGACGTCGCACTGCGCCTGGACGCGGTCGCCGACCTCGGCGGCGGCTTCGCGCAACTGCGCTACACGGTCGAGAAGTAGGGAAGCCGCGGGCTGTCCTCGAATCCCCGGTGCCGGCGCGCGCGGTCTCCAGGCCGCGGCGCCGGCTCTGGCATTCGCCGGACCGGCTCCGTTGGTCACCAACCGCCCCGGGCAAATCCGATGGCACCGACAGGCTTCCGGCGACAAGACTGCACCGGTGAACACCCTGCCACCGCCGCCCGAACCGCTCCTCCTGCCGGTACGGGACCCGCGCGCCCGCGACCTCGTTCTCGACTACGCGGACATGCACGCCCTGGTTGTCGAGCTGGTTCTGCCCGGCGACGCGTCGATGTACGTCATGAGCGCGTTGGAAACCTCCCGCGAGCTCATCCGGCACTCCTACTACCGGTACGAGTTCGCCACCGTCGCCGTCACGCATTCCCTGTTCGCCCTGGAGCACGTCCTTGCCGAGCGTCTGGCCGCCAACGAACCGCTCCACGTGCTTATTGCGCGGGCCGCCGACGCAGGGCTCATCACCGCCGGACTCGCCGCCGAACTCGACCGCAGCCGGCTGCTGCGCCACAAGCTCACGCAGGGCGCCGAGTCAAGCGCCGCCCTCCACCCGATCCGGGCCGTCGCCCTGGTGCGTGCGGTCTTCGACGCCGTCGGCATGCTCCTTCGCCCACCGTCCGCGGCAGAGGCGGCAGCCGCCGGCGTGGCCGGAGCGCAGCCCGAAGGCGGACTCGCCCGACTGTGGGAGGACCACCTGCGCGCCCTGTTCCCCGACGGCTTCCGCGGCGTGGACTTCGACGGCGTGGATCTGGTCCTCCTGGACGCCGACGTCGCCGGCCTCGTGCAGAGGGAGCTGAAGGGCGGACTCGACGAGAGCGGCATCGCCTGCCTCTGGGGCTGCATCGCCGCCCTCGACAAGATCGTTCCTCTGCTCAACGAGGAGTACTGCGCCTCCTACTTCACGGAACTCCGGACGATGGCCCAGGTCGCGGCAGCGCCCTACATCCCCACCGCGCCCTGACCACCGCGGCGGCCATCCGCATCCGGGCCGCGAGGCGGCCGCTGGGAGACGCCCCGGACCCGTCCCTCCGTCACTTTCCGGGTGACAGGTGCGCATTGGGCGCCCGGCCCGCCTCCGCGTACTCCGGCACCTCCACCACCGTGATGCCCCGCGCCCGGAGCCTCTCGGTGCCGTTCGCGCCCGGTACGAACGTGTCGGGCTCCCGCCATGCCGTGACCACGCGCCGGATCCCGGCCTCGGCGATCAGCTCCGCGCAGGGGTGCGGGTGCGAGGCGCGCCGGCCGCAGGGCTCCAGACTGCTGTAGACGGTGGCTCCGGCCAGACCGGGGTTCCCGCCCACCTTGGCGAGAGCGGCCTGCTCCGCGTGCACGCGCGCGTCGCCCCCTTCGCGGGAGTGGCCCCGCGCGAGCTCGCGGCCGTCGGCGCCGACGACGATCGCCCCGACGGAGAAGGCCGTGGTGGAGGGCGGGCAGGCCGCCGCGAGCGCGCAGGCCTCCCCGAGCCAGGCCGCGTCGGCTGCGGTGGCCTGCACCTCCGCTCCCGGACGGCGGTGGGTGGCGTAGCGCAACAGGGTCACGTCACCGATCCTCCGCGTACCGGCGAGCGCCAGCCGGTGCTCGGGGCCGCCCGGATAGTTCCCGGGCCCGAACATCCGGGGTGCGTCCGGCCGGCCCACGACGACCGGGGCGACGACGAGCTGGAGCTCGTCCGCCAGTTCCTGACGCAGGAACTGGGTGTGGATCCGGCCGCCGCCCTCGACCATCAGCCGGCGCACGCCGAGGCCGTGCAGGTGCTCGAGGACCTGCGGCCATACCTCCTCCTCCGCCACCTGGTGGACCGTCGCCAGCCCGCCGAGGGCCGCCACGGCCCTGTCCCGGGCGGCGCGGCCCACCGCGTACACGAACTTGGCGCCTCCGTGGTGCCAGAAGCGAAGCTCCGGGTCGAGGTCGCCACTGCGTGTGACGGTGGCCTTCGCGGGGTGCGGGGGGAGTCCGGCGCCGACGCGGGCAGCGCGTCGGGCGGTGGAGCCCACCCGGACCCGGGGATCGTCGGCGCGCAGCGTGCCGGCTCCGAGCAGGATCGCGTCGCACGAGGCGCGTACGGAGTCGACGCGGTCGAAGTCCTCCTCGTTGGAGAGCAGCAGCCGCGGTTCCCCGGGAGGGGTGTCGAGGCAGCCGTCCAGGGAGACGGCGGCCGAGAGCAGGACGTAAGGACGGGGCATGGAAGAGCTCCTCGGAGCTGGTGCGGGGGTGCGCACGAGAGGGCGCACGAAAGGGCTGACGAGGGGGCGGAAGACGGGGCGGAAGACGGGGCAGATCGGGGCGAACGCACGCCCCGAAGAACAGGGTTGGCCAGACGCCGGGCGATTGGTACAGTCCAATGCGTGCCGTCGATCTTGGAGCCAACCGGTCTCGACGGCCGATCTCGAACCGAGTGTCCGCCCTCTGCGGAACCTTCCACCGGATGCGCTCCGGTGCACCGTCGGACCAACCTACAGCTGGAACCTGACAGTCATTCACGGAGGAGTCGCCATGTTTCGGTCAAGAAGGAAGAACTGCAAGCATTTAGCCACGCTGCTTTCCGCGTCGAGGCTCCGATGACCGACATCCTGGTTCCCACCTGGCCGTTACGCTCATACGCCGCCCCGCCGCCGCCCCGTGACTGGCAGCCCACCCGCCGGCTCACCCTCCTGATGCCGTTCCACCGCGAGACCCGGGCGACGCTCGCCCGCTCGGCGCAGGCCGTGGCCGCGCTGGACTACCCCCCGGAGCTGCTCCAGGTGCTGTGGCTCGTCGCCGACGGCCCGGAGCACGCACGGGAGGCCGAGCAGGCCGAGGACGCCCGGGCCGCCGCCGGCCGGCCCGAACTGGACTGGCGGATCCTGCGCCTGCCGGGCATGCGGCCCAAGGGCGCCGCCCTGAACCACGCCTTCCCGTACGCCGAGGGCGAGATCGTCGCCATAATCGACGCCGACGTCGTGCCCGATCCCGGCCAGCCGGCGGAAGCCGTGTGGGCCCTGGAACACGGCTACGCGCTCGTCCAGGCCGAGGAGGTCGGCGAGCCGGGCCCGCGGCTGACCTCGCGCGTGAAGACCGCCGAGGACACGGTCTGGCACGCCTCCGTACGGGGACTGGCCCGTGCCGCCGGAGTGCACGTCGTCGCGGGAAGCTCGGTCTACGCCTGGAGCGCCACCTGGGACGGGGTGCGCCCGATCCGCTCGGACGACGTCGAGGAGTCCTACCACTGGTCCCTGCGGCTCATGAGTCAGGGCGCCACCACCGGCTTCCTGCGCCGGCCGTCCCGGGTCAGCTCGACCGACCGTACGGGAGCGGCCCTGCGCCAGCGCGCCCGGTGGGCCCGGGGGCAGCTGCGGGCCGTGGCGGTCACCTGGCCCGAACTCTCCCCGCGCGGACGCCTGCTGGGGGCGGTCACGGTGGGCAGCATGGCAGCCAGGGCCGCGATGCCGGCCCTCCTCGCGGCCGCGGTCGTATCTCCCCCGGCGCGCAAGGCGGTGGCCGTGGTGGTGGCGGCGGACGTGGCCTGCGTCCTGGGTGCCCGGCGCAGTCCCGAGTACCGCGACCGGGTCGACGGCCTGGCCTGGGCCCTCGTCGTGCCCTGGCACCTGGTCGGCGCCGTGGCCGTCTACCGCGCCGTGTGGGAATGGGCACGGGGTGACCGGGGCTGGCACAGCGTCCGTGACACGGCCGACGCCGTACCCGGCGACCCCGCACCCGGCGCCGCAGCCGCGGATCCCACGCCGAGTGCCGCCCCGGGAACCGGGCAGGGGGTCTCCCGTTGAGCACCGGCACCGGCACCGGCCTCGCGCCCGTGATCAGCGCCGCGGTCATGGCCCATCCCCGCCGTCTGGAGGAGGCCCGCCGGCTCGCGGACGCCCTGCGGCCCTGGCGGGCCGAGATCGCCGTCGACCCGGATCCGAACGGGCCGCCGACCACCTTGCGCACCGCCCGTGCGGCCTGGTCCCGGATCGGTACCGGAGCCACCCACCACCTCGTGCTCCAGGACGACGTCGAGCCGTGCCGGGACTTCGTCCGGCGCGTGGAGGCGGCCGTCGCGGAGCACCCGGACGCGCCGCTCGCCTTCTACGCCAACTGGAACTCGTGGAACGGGGCCGCGACCCGGGCCGCCGCCCTCCAGGGCGCCTCCTGGGTGCCCGCCGTACCGGGGGAGTGGGTCCCCACCCTGGCACTGCTGCTGCCCCGGAACGACGTGGCGGCGCTGCTGTCGGCGGTGCCAGCGGAGGACGCCCTTCCGGAACCCGACGACGTGGTGGTGGCCCGCGAGCTGGCGGCGCGCGGCCGCAGGGTGCTGATCTCGGTCCCGCACCTGGTGGAGCACGTCGGATCGGCCAGCATCATGGGCAACGACCGCTTCGGCCCCCGGCATTCGGCCTGCTTCGCGGACGACGTCCACGACGTCCACGACGTCCACGACGTCCACGACGTCCACGACGTCCACGACGTCCACGACGTCCACGACGCGGCGGCCGGGCAGCCGGGCACCGCCGGCACCCTGCCGGAACCCCCGCGGGTACTCGTCCACCGCCCGCACGGACACGCCCACGTGGTCCTCACCGCACCGGACGGCGCGGACGGCGCGGACGGCGAGCCGCTGTTCCTGTCCCGCGGGGCGTACCTGCGCGGCACGCCCGCCGCCGAGCGCGCGCACGAGCGGTGGACACGAGCCCGCGCCGCTCTGTCGGAACTGCGCGTACCCGACGAGCTGTCGTGGCTGTGCGAGGAGATCTGGCACGGCGCCCACCTGCTGGGCCTGCACACCCCGCCCACCGAGCTCCTCCCGTCCCCCGCCCTGGTCCGCGTCGCCCTGCGCAGCTGGATCCTCGGCGGCACGGCCGACAGCCCCGACCACCGGCTGTGGATCGCACAACGGGTGGCCCGCCTCACGGGCCTCGCCGAGCAGGCCTTCGAGGCCGGACGGGACGACCGCCGGGTCCACGGGCCGCTGCCCGCCCTCCCGAAGGAGCGGCTGGCCGGGCTGCCCGCGGGCCGGCACATCTGGCGCCACCCCGAACTCGCCCTGTCCACCTGAGAACGACCGCACCGCCCCCGAAACCAGCCCTCCGGTACCCGGCCCCGCCAGCACGCCTGCGGCGCGGCCCGGTCGAGCATGCCCCCACGAACCACACGGCACGAACCGTGAGAAGGGTGTTGAACACCGATGGCCACGGCCTCTTCCGTAGACGAAAGCCCCGACAACGACAGCCCCCGCAACGACAGCCCCCGCAACGACAGCCCCCGCAACGACAGCCCCCGCAACGACAGCCCCCGCAACGACAGCCCCCGCAACGACAGCCCCCGCAGCGACATCCCCCGCAGCGAGATCCGCGCGGAGGTCCCCGTACCGATCGAGGCGGGCGGACGTACCGTCACGGCCCGCATGGTCACGTTCTCCGGCCTGATCGACGGTCGCGAACACCTCGCGCTCGTCTTCGGCGAGGAGATCGCCCCCGTGCCGCTGGTACGCCTGCACTCGGAGTGCCTCACCGGCGACGTGTTCGGCTCGGCCCGCTGTGACTGCGGACCCCAGCTCCAGGAGGCCACCGACCGGTTGGCCGAGGGAGGCGTCCTGCTGTACCTCCGGCAGGAGGGCCGGGGCATCGGCCTCTACAACAAGCTGGACGCGTACGTGCTCCAGGACCAGGGTCTCGACACCTTCGAGGCGAACCGCCGGCTGAGCTTCGCCGACGACGAGCGCGACTACCGGGTGGCGGCGCAGATGCTCCGTGCTCTCGGCGTCGACGCCATCCGCCTCCTCACCAACAACCCCGACAAGGCCGCCCAGCTGGCGGCCTCCGGGGTCGAGGTGCGCGACTCGGTGAGCACCGGGGTGTTCCTCGGCGCCGGCAACCGGCGCTACATCGAGGCCAAGGTCCTGCACGCGGGCCACCGGATCGCCCTGACGGAGGGGGCACCGGCGTGAGCCGGCCGGCCCCGGAGGCTCCGGCCGCGTCCGCGCGGTGGCGCCGCGCCCTGGGGGTTCCCGACCTGACGGGTCAGGGCCGGATCGTGGCGGCGACCGCGCTGGACACCTTCGGCGCGGGCATGTTCACCCCGCTGTCCTTCCTGTTCTTCCTGATGACCACCGACCTGACGGTCGCACAGGTCGGACTCGGGACGAGCGTGGCGACGCTGCTGTCCATCCCGCTGACCCCGATCGCGGGCATGGCCGTCGACCGGTGGGGCCCCAGGGTGTCGCTGATCTCCAACAACCTGCTCGCCGCCGCCGGGTTCCTCTGCTACCTCCTGGTCGACTCGCTCCCCGCCCTGGTGGCGAGCATGCTCGTGGTCCTCTGCGCGGACCGCATGTACTGGGCGGCCTGGCCCGCCTTCGTCGCCGACCTCGCCGAGGGTGCCGAGCTCGACCGCTGGTACGCGTTCACGGCGGCGGGCAAGAACGCCAGCGTGGCCGTCGGAGGGGTCGCCGGCGGGCTGCTGCTGGCCAGTGGCTGGTCCGGCGCCGCCCTGCTGATCGTCGTCGTCAACGCCTCCACCAGCGTGCTGACCGCCCTGCTGTTCTGGAAGCCCGTCCGGCCGCCGAAGCCGGCGGACCCTCCGGGGCCGGAAGCGGCAGCGAGACCAGGAGCGGCAGTGGCAGCGGGACCGGACCGGGCGAAGACGCCCGATCCGCAGCCGGCACCGGGCCGATCCGGCTGGCGGGCCGTCTTCGCCGACCGGATCCTGCTCTGCGTCCTCGCCTCCCAGACCGCGCTGGCCTTCGGCTGGCTGATCCCCACCCTCATCCTCCCGGTCTACCTCGTGGAGGTGCAGGACCTGCCGGCCTGGCTGCCGTCGACCGCGCTCACCGTGAACGCCCTCCTCATCGTCGCCGCGCAGTCCACCCTCACCGCCCGGCTCGGCACCTTCGCCCGCAGCCGCGTGATCTCCTGGGCGGCGGTGCTGGTCCTCGCCGCCGTGGGCCTGCTCGCCCTCGTCCCGCTCACCGGCGGAGGGGTCCCGATCGCCCTCGTACTGGGCGCCGTGCTCCTCTTCACCACCGGGCAGATGACCGCCACTCCGGCCATCGTCGCGCTCTCCGCGACCCTCGCCCCGCCAGGGGCCCGCGGCCGGTTCCTGTCCCTGTTCAACCTCACCTGGACGGTGTCCGCGACGACCGGGCCCGCACTCGTCGGCGCGCTCATCGAGCGGCAGGCCGCGCTCCTGTGGGTGCTGCTCGCGGCTCTCGTGGCCCTGGGCGGCCTCGGCTACCGGTTCACCGGCGGCCTGGCACCCCACCGGCTCGGCAGCCCGAGCCCGCAGCCCGCCGAGGCCTGACGCACCGGCGCCCGCAGAGCCCCGGCACCGCACTGCCCCGCCCCGCCCACATACGCACGCATCCATCCACCTCCACCTCCACCTCCACCTCCACCTCCACCTCCACCCCCACCCCCACCACCCCGCACACCGAGGGAGACACTCACGTGATCCGCCACTACGGCCCCATCAGCGGCGTCGCCGCCCACGGCACCCGGTACGTCGCCACCGCCGGCTACGACAACCAGCTGATCCTCTGGGACGCCGCGGCCAAGCAGGCCATCGCCCGCGCCACCCACGACCACCTGAGCAACCAGACCGCGTTCAGCCCCGACGGCCGCCACCTGGTCAGCTCCTCCAGCGACTACTCGGCCCGCCTCTGGTCGGTCCCCGACCTCCGGCTGGTCGCCGTACTCGCCGACCACAAGGACGACGTCGAGATGTCCGTCTTCCACCCCACCGAGCAGCTGATCGCCACCGCCTCACGCGACCACCACGTACGGGTCTTCGACTTCACTGGCACGCTCCGGGCCACCTTCACCGGCCACACGGCGGACGTCATCTCCGTCGAGTGGGTGGGCGGGAGCGACGAGCTGGTCTCCTCCAGCGACGACGGCACCATCAAGCGGTGGTCCCTGGAGACGGGCGGCATGCTCGCCGAGATCGACCTCGACGGCGTGGAGACCGACACGGTCGCCATCACCCGCTCCGGCGCCATCTACGCGGGCAACGACGAGGGCGAGATCATCGCCATCGCCGACGGCGCCACGACCACCCACCCGGCACACGAGGCGGGCATCAAGCGGCTCGTCTACAACGCCGACCGGGAACTGCTGGTCAGCCTCAGCTACGACCGCACCCTGCGCGTGTGGGACACCTCCGGCCCGCTCACCCCGGTGGCCACGTCCTCGCTCCCGCCCGAGGTCTGGCCGCGCTCCTGCGCCTTCCTCGACAGCGACACCCTGGCCTTCGCCACCTTCGGGTCCTCGTACGCCACCTACCGCATCGCGGCCCAGGAGTGGAACCTCGACGGCATCGAAGGCACCCCCTGCGTCAACGCGGTGCTCGTGGACGCGGACCGCACCCTGACCATCGGCGACGCCGGAGTGCTCTGGGCCGACGGCACCCCGCACAGCGAGACCGGCAGCCTGTGCAACTTCCTCACCCCCGTCGGCGGACGCGTCGTCACCGGCGGCCAGATGGGCAAGGTCTTCGACGCCCTGACCGGCGAAGTGCTCCACCAGCACCGCTCGCCCCTCAACTGCGGCGCCGCCTTCGAACGCGACGGCCTCCCGCACGTGATCGTCGGGGCCTACACGGGCGAGGGCATCGTCTTCTCCGTGGCCGCGGACGGCACCTTCCGGCACGAGACGACCCTCCAGCTCCACGGCAACGCCGTGAAGGGCCTCGCCGTGTCGGGCGACCGGATCTTCTCCGTCTGCGCCGACGGCAGCGCCACCTGGTTCTCCGTGGAGACCCTCACCGAACTCCACCACCTCGACGAGGCCCACGACCGCATCGCCAACGGCTGCGCGGCCCTCCCCGACGGCGACTTCGCCAGCGTCAGCCGCGACTACAAGCTGCGGCTGTGGCGCGGCTTCGAACCCACCGTCGTCACCACCCCGCACGACCACTCCATCAAGTCCGTCGCCGCGACCCCCGACGGGCGGTTCGTCGCCACCGGCTCCTACCACGGCCTGGTCGCCGTCCACGACGTGACCCTCGGCACCTGGACCACGACCAGGGTGACGACCGCCGGCATCTCCTCCCTCACCTACGACACCGGGACGGGCCGCTTCCTCGCCGGCTCGTACGACGGCCGTGTGTACCCCGTCTCCCACTGACGCCCCACCCCACCGCCACGGAGGACGCGTGTCCACGACCACCGGCACCTACGGCTACGGCCCCGACTTCTACGACGACGAACAGGTCTTCCCCCGCTACCAGGAAGCCCGGGCGGCCACCGACGAAGGGAACGCCACCCTGGAGGAGCCCTACGTCACGGAGTTCGCCGGGGACCTGCGCGGCAGGTCCGTGCTGGACCTCGGCTGCGGCGACGGACGGTTCGGCGCGTCCGCGCTCGCCGCCGGGGCCCGCCGCTACCACGGCGTCGACGGCAGCGCCCGGATGCTCGCCCTGGCGGCCACCCGCCTGGACCCGGGCACGCTGGAGAAGGCCGACCTCACCACCTGGAAGTCCGCGGAACCGGGCGTCTGGGACGTCGTCACCGCCCGCATGGTCGTGCACTACCTCGACGACCTGCCCGCGCTGCTCGGCGAGGTCCGCCGCTGCCTCACCCCCGGCGGAACCCTGGTCATCTCGGTCGAACACCCCGTGGTCACCTGCGCCTACGACGGCGACTGGCACGACGGGGTGCCGTCCGAGATGCGGGTGCGCGGCTACTTCGACGAGGGCCCGCGCGACTGCGAATGGCTCGGAGCCTCCGTACGCAAGGTCCACCGCACCCTGGAGACGTACGTCGGGGCCCTCGCCGGGGCCGGGCTGCCGCTGACCGCCCTGTCCGAAGGCCGGCCCCGGCCGGAGAACTTCCGCGACCCGCGGACCGGGACCGCCCGCCGGGCCGTGCCGACCTACCTCGTGCTCCAAGCCCGCAAACCGACCGCCTGAACCCAAGAGAGGAACGACGTGCCACGACGTCTGCGACATGCCGCGGCCCTCCTCGCCTGCCTCCTCCTGCTGAGCCCGGCGACCGCGGCCCACGCCGCCGGCCGCGGATCCTCCCCGGCCCGGGAACTCACCGTCTGGCTGATGTGGGGCTCCGTCCCCCAGCCGGAACTGGAGCGGCTCACCGGGGAGTTCGAGCAGGCCCACCCCGGCGTCACCGTGAACGTGCGGATGCAGGGATGGCCGGGGATCGACCAACGGCTGGAAGCGGCCCTGAACTCCGACGACGCACCGGACGTCGTGGAGACCGGGACCACGACCACGCCGTACTTCGCCGCCAAGGGACTGCTGAAGGACCTCTCCGACCAGTCCGACCGGCTCGGCGCGCAGGAGTGGATCCCCTCCCTGCGCGAATCGGGGAACTGGCAGGGGCGCCAGTACGGCATCCCGCTGTACGCCGCCTCCCGCGTGGTGATCTACCGCAAGGACCTCTTCGAGCAGGCCGGACTCACGCAGCCGCGCGACCAGGAGGAATGGCTGCACACCACCCGGCGCCTCGCACGGGCCCACCGTGCGGAGCCCGGATTCCAGGCGATCCACCTCCCGGGCCAGAACTGGTACGTGCTGTCCGGACTCCTCCACGACCGCGGCGGACGGATCGCCGAGCACGACGGCACGCGGTGGCGGGGCGGCCTGAGCACACGCCCCGCCGCAGAAGCCCTGAGGTACTACCGCGCGCTCCAGTCGTTCTCCCAGGCCCCCAAGGACCAGGACGAGGCCCACCCCTTCCAGTACGAGGTGCTGGCGAAGGGACAGACCGGCCAGATGATCGGCCTGCCCTGGGAACTCGCCGACGCCGAACGCATCAACCCCGAACTGCGGGGCAAGCTGGGCATGTTCCCCGTCCCGGGAACCACGTCCGACCGCCCCGGCAGCGTCTTCCTCGGCGGATCGCACCTGGCCGTCGCGCAGCGCGGCCGGCAGCCCGAGCTCGCCGCCGACTGGGTCGCCCGGCTGACCGGAACCGCCTCCCAGGAGCGCCTCGCGACCGCGAACGGGGTGCTCCCCAACCGGCTCGCCCTCGCCCAGAAGATCGACCACCCCGGGGTCCGGGTACAGGCGCAGGCCGCGGCCAACGGGCACACCACCCCCGTCGACCCCCGCTGGCCCACCGTCGAGGCCGCGCCCAACCCCGTCAAGACCCTGCTCACCGACGTACTGACGGGCCAGTCACCCCGTACGGCCGGCCGCCGGGCCGACACCGTCCTGGAAGAGCGCCTCAACGCCGCCGCCCAGGGCCCGCGCCCGTAGGGCGACCGCCCACGCCGATCCGCGGGCGGGGGGGGGGGGGGGGGGGGGGGGGGGGGGGGGGGGGGGGGGGAGGGTGTGGACACGTCGACTCAGGCGCTAGAAAAGAAGCGCGCCCCA
>NZ_JBWKEZ010000036.1:0-24642 GCF_056434525.1 Streptomyces sp. NPDC044002 | reverse complement strand
CCTCCACACTCGTTGGGGGAAGACGCCCCGCCCCCCCCCCCCCCCCCCCCCCCCCCCCCCCCCCCCCCCCCCCCCCCCCCCCCCCCCCCCCCCCCCCGCCCGCCCCGACCGCCCACCTCCCCCTCTCTCCGCAAGGACCCCCATGCCGGACCAGCGCCACCCCGAACTCACCCGCCTCGCCAACTCCGTGCTCCAGCCGGGCTTCGTGGGCACCTCCGCACCCGACTGGGTGCTCCGCAGGATCGCCGACGGCCTGTCCTCCGTCGTCCTGTTCGGACGCAACATCCACAGCCTGGAGCAGGTCGCCGCGCTCACCGCCCAGCTGCGCGCCGAGAACCCGGACCTCATCGTCGCCGTCGACGAGGAGGCCGGCGACGTCACCCGCCTGGAGCGGCACACCGGATCCTCCCGGCCCGGCAACCTGGCCCTGGGCACCGTCGACGACCCCGACCTGACCTTCCAGGTGGCCCACGGCCTCGGACGCGAACTGCGCTCCGCCGGCGTCTCCCTGAACTACGCGCCGAGCGCCGACGTGAACTCCAACCCGCTGAACCCGGTCATCGGTGTCCGCTCCTTCGGCGCGCACACCGAGACCGTGGCCCGCCACACCGCCGCCTGGATCCGGGGCCTGCAGTCCGCCGGCGTCGCCGCGTGCGCCAAACACTTCCCCGGCCACGGCGACACCACCGTCGACTCCCACCACGGCCTGCCGCGTCTGGACGCCGACGCCGAGACGATCGCCCGCGTCGCCCTGCCGCCGTTCCGGGCGGCCATCGAGGCGGGCGTGCGCACCGTGATGACCGCCCACATGCTCATCCCGGCGTACGACGACGAGCTGCCGGCCACGCTCAGCCCCAGCATCGTGGGCGGCCTCCTGCGCGGTGAACTCGGGTTCACCGGCCTGGTCATCACCGACGGCATCGAGATGGGCGCCGTGTCCGGCCCCTACGGAATCGCCGGCGCGACGGTCAGGGCCGTCGCCGCGGGCGCGGACGCGGTGTGCGTCGGCGGCGAGAGCGCCGACGAGGCCACCACCGCCGCCCTCGCGGAGGCCCTGGCGAACGCGGTGCGGTCGGGAGTCCTGCCGGAGGAACGGCTCGCCGAAGCCTCCGACCGCGTCACCGAGTTCGCCGGCTGGTCACGCCGGCTCCCGCAGGCCGAGCCCGGACCGGACGGCGGCCGCGACACCGGCCTGGCGGCGGCCCGGCGCGCGGTCCGCGTCCACCGGAAGCCGGGCGCCCCCGCCTCCCTGCCGCTGGTGGGCGCCCCCCACGTCGTCGAGCTGGCCCCCGCGACCCACCTCGCCATCGACGGCGGCACCCCCTGGGGTGTCGCCGACCCGCTGCGCGCACTGCGCCCGGACACCACCTCCGTACGCCTCGGCGAATCGGACCTGGCGCACCACGAAGCCCTCGACCGGGCGGCGCTGGCCCCCGCCGAGGGCCGCGCCCTGGTCGTCGTGGTGCGCGACGCGGCCCGGCACTCCTGGATGGAGCGGGCCCTGGACGGCCTGGTGCGCAGCCGCCCCGACGCGGTGGTGGTCGAGATGGGCGTCCCGTCGGACTCCGCACCCGCCGCCGTCCACCTGAACACGCACGGAGCGACGCGCGTCTGCGGAATCGCCGCGGCCGAAGTGCTGCTCGGCGCCGTCTGACCCGACCCGACCCGAACCGACCCGACCCGAACCGACCCGACCCGAACCGACCCGACCCGAACCCGAGAGAAGCGACCGACGAAACGGCACGGAACACCGGGGTGAGCGGCGCCTCCGCCCACCCCGGACCGTGCGGAACCTGGAGCCCGGCATGCCGACCCTCGACGCCCTCGAACACCCCGTCCGACCCGAACGTCCCGGCCACCTGTACCGCGCCGCCTCGGAACTCCCCTACTTCAGCGCGGACGGCGAGAGCTACCTCTCGCCGGTCCGGTTACGGGACCTGCGCAAGACCCGCCCCTTACGCGTGCTGTCCGAGCGGGACTTCGCCGCGTGGCAGACCGACGGCTACGTGATCGTCAGGAACGCCATATCCCCCGGCGCGGCGCGGCGCCTCCTGGACTTCGCCTGGGAGTTCCAGGGCATGGACCCCGGCCGGCCGCAGGAGTGGTACCCGGAGCGGGAGTTCCGTTCGGAACTGGACCAGCACCTCTACATCTACGGATTCGTCGAGGCCTACCACCACCAGCTCATCTGGGACAGCCGGCAGACGCAGCGCGTGTACGACGCGTTCGTCGACGTCTGGGACTGCGAGGAGCTGTGGGTGACCCTCGACCGGCTCAACCTCAACCCGCCCAACGTCGGGAACCGCGACCGCGCCCTCATCGAACCGACCGACCGGGGCTTCGACATCGACCTCCACTGGGACGTGGACAGCACCCTCGGCGTACCGCCCCAGCGGGTCCAGGGCATCATCGCCCTCGACGACACGCACCCGGAGACCGGCGGTTTCCAGTGCTCGCCGGAGCTGTTCAGGCGGTTCGACCAGTGGAAGGCCGCCCAGCCGGCCGACCGCGATCCGATCAGGCCCGCGATCGACCGCGCCGAGTACCCGGTGATCCGGCCCGAACTCGCCGCCGGCGACCTGCTCATCTTCAACGGACACCTGGCACACGGCGTGGCACCCAACACCTCCGCGCACCGGGTCAGGGCCGTCCAGTACCTCTCCATGATGCCCGCGCTGGAGGAACACGCCCGGCTGCGGCGCTCCCGCACCGAATCCTGGCGCCGGCTCACCACCCCCGACTGGAACGCGACCCTGGTCGGCGACGCCACCCGGCACGAATCCCTCCGCTACGGCAGGGCCGCCCTGAACGACCTCGGCAGCAGGCTGCTGGGGCTCCGGTCCTGGGACGGCGCCGACCGGACCCCGGCGCGGTGAACAGGAGGAACGACGTGGACAAGATCTGCCTGACCCTCCCCACGAACCGGGCCTGCGCCGACACGATCGAAGCGATCGGCCGCGAAGCCGCGTACGCCGCACACCACTTCGGGGTCGAGGTGCACCTGCTGGTCCTCGACTCCGCCGACCGGCCCGCGTACGCACGGCACGCACGGGCCGTCCGCGAGGCCGGGCTCGCACCGGGCGTCGTCGCGCACCACCTGGACGAGGCGGAGCAAGCGGTCTTCCTGCGCGCGGCGATCGAGCGGGCCGGTCTCGCCGATCCCGACCGCATGCTCGGCCTCATGCTGCCGTCCGCGGTCTCGTACGGAGCCTGCACCAACCGCGCCTTCCTCATTGCCGCCGCCCTCGGCTGCCGTTCGGTGCACCGCCGGGACTCCGACAGCCGCTACCAGGAGCAGGACGGCGAGCCCGTCTTCCCCGTCCGCCACGAGCTGGCCTTCCTGGGCAAGAGGGCGCGCGACGCGGCCACCGCCGTCACCGAGGACGCGCTCACCGCGGAGCACGCGGAGTACGCCGGCCGGCCGGTGGCCATGGTCGGGGGTTCCTTCGTCGGCGTACCGTCCGTCGACCTCGACGACCTCCAGCGCCGAGCCCCCGAGGTCCACCGGGAGGTCGTCGGCCTGTGGGCCCCCTCCGCCTGGTCCGACCAGCAGCGGGCCGCCATGGTCGAAGAGTCCTTCAAGGGCGCCGGCACCGAGCCGTTCACCCGCGACCACACGGTGCTCGCCCTCGTCGACCCCATGCGGGTCGACATGTGCAACATCGCCTTCGACCGGGAGGTCCACGAGCGGGTCCCGCTGCCCCCGGCGACCGACACCATCGGGAGCGACTACTTCCTCTTCCACCTGGTGTACAACGCCGGCCTGCCCGGCGTCCTGCACAACCGGCACATCGTGAACTTCCACACCGACGAACGCAAGACCGGCGAGGGCTTCACGGCCTACCAGACCCGCTACGCCAAGTTCCTGCTGTCCATGCTCCACTTCCGCTTCCTCCACGACCGCATGGCGCAGGAGGGCGCCTCACTCCTCGACGGACACCACCGGCTCCGGGCGGACCGGGTCGCCGGACTCGTCCGGGAGAGCATCGGGCTCGACGACGCGGAGAACGTCCGGCGCCTGGACACCCTCACCCGCTCCTACCGCACCCTGGGCGGCGCCTACGCCGAGTTCGCCGAACTCCTGCTCCTGAAGGGCCCGGACCTCCGCGACCGGGCGCGCGCGGACATGGAGGACTTCGCGCACCTCGTCGACGCGTGGGCGGCCCTGGTCCAGGCGTGCCGGGCCACACCGCTCCGCCCGCCGCACCACGGGGAGGCGTAGCCCATGGCAGCCGAGACACGGATACGCGGCATCTCCGCGGCCGACTGGGACGCCGTCGCGGAGCTGGAGGCCGCGGTGTACGGCCCCCTGGGGCTCTCGGAGGGGCGGACCGCCCTGGAATCGAGGGGCAGGCCCTCGCCGTCCACCTGCTTCACCCTCCACCACGAAGGGCGAGTGGCCGGATACGTACTCGCCTTCCCCCACCCGGCGGGCCGCTGCCCGGACCTCCACCGGCCGGAACGCACCGTCCACCGCTCGCGCAACCTGCACCTGCACGACATCGTCGTCGCCGAGGACCTCCGCGGCAGGGGATACGGCAGGAACCTCCTGCACCACCTCTCGGCCACGGCCCGAACGGCGGGATACCAGCGGATCTCCCTGGTCGCGGTCTGCGGCATGGAAACCTTCTGGGCCGCCCACGGCTACCGCCCCCAGGACGAGGTCACCCCACCACCGCACTACGGCGGGAACGCCGTCTACATGTCCAAGCCGATCCGGAAAGCCGCCCCCGCCACATGACACCCACCCCCACACCCACACCCACCCCCACACCCACGCCCGCCCTGATCCCCTTCCACCGCGCCCAGCTCGCCATCGCGTCGGTGTTCTGCCTCCTCGGCTTCCAGTACGCCACCTGGGCGTCCCGGCTCCCCGCCCTCACCGCGCGGCTCGACCTCTCCGAGGCACGGCTCGGCATCCTCCTCATGGCCTGCGGCGCGAGCGCGGCAGCCTCCTTCCCGCTGGTCACCGCCCTGATGCGACGACTGGGCTCCCGGCGCCTCGTGCTCCTGTCGGCCCCGGTCCTGGCACTGCTCCTGCCCGTCCTCGCGCTGGCCCCGAACTACCCGGCAGCCCTGGTGGTCATGTGCTGTGACGGCGTCGCCGTGGGCTGCCTGAACGTCGCCATGAACGCGCAGGGAGCCGCCCTGGAGACCGCCCACGGCCGCACCGCCATGGCCCGGCTGCACGCGGCGTTCAGCGGCGGAGCCCTGGCCGCGGCCCTCCTGGCCTCCGGCGTCACCGCCCTGACGCCGAACCTGCCGGCCCACTTCGGCCTGGCCGGCGCACTCCTCCTGCTGTCGCTGGCCTGGGCCCGGCCCCGGCTGCTGCCGGACGAATCCCACCGCGGCGCGGAGAAGACCCGCCGGTCCCGGACCGTGGTGTCCGCGGCGGCCCTGTGGATGGGCGCCGCGATGGCCTTCGCGACCGTGACCGAGGGAGCCATGAACGACTGGTCGGCGCTCTACCTGGACACGGTGGCCGGAGCCTCCGAGCAGATCGCGCCGCTGGGCATCGCCGTCGTCTCCGTGACGATGGTGACCGCACGGCTCTTCGCCGACGGCCTGCGCAGCCGCTGGGGCGACGGACGCGTCGTCCGGGCCGGAAGCGCCCTCGCCGGCACGGGACTGGCGCTCGGTCTGCTGCCGGGCGCAACGGCGCCGGCCCTGATCGGATTCGCCTGCGTCGGCCTCGGAGCCGCTGCCGTGACCCCGTGCGTGTACGTGGCCGCCGCGCGCAGCGGCCCGGACGCGCTCGCCCTGGTCGCCACCATGGGAACCACCGGCCTCCTGGCCGGCCCGGCGCTGATCGGCTTCATCGCGAGCGCCGCCGGCCTGGCCTGGGGCATGGCGGCGGTGGCCGCGTCGGCCCTCCTCGTGACCCTGTGCGCCACCCGCATCGCATGGCAGCCCACCTCCGCCGCCAAGCCGGCCTAGGAGGTGTCCGCCCCGGCGGCAGACTCCAGGGCGGCCCGGGGAAGCCGCACCGGTCATCGTGGCCCGGGCGGTGCCCCGCCGGCGGCGGCGCGGGGATCACCCGCAGGGTGCGCCGCCCGGCCGCCCCACCGCAGGGCCCGGCCCCGGCGGCTTCGGGCCGGGCCGGGCCGGCAGAGAGAGGAAGCCGACCCGGAGCCGGCCGCTGCCGGAGGGCTGCGAGGATCCCTGCGGTGCGGCCCCGCCCGAAGGCGCCGCAGGTCACCCGCTTCGCACGGCCCGGATCCGGGCGTGCCCCGCTGCGTGCTTCGGCCCCGGCGTCGCGTTACTCGGTGGAACCGGCCGGGTGGGCGCCGCAGGATGGGGCCCATGCATCTGCCGATCGCCACGCACCGGGTGGAGTTTCTGCACCACCCCCACCCCGGCTACCCGCACCTGACGGCGTGGGGCATCCGGATCGACGGCACCGACCTGCGCGTCCTGGTCGCGGAAGCGACGCGCGCGCTCTGGAGCCGGGAGCTCGACGAGGACGATTACACCCCGCAGGAGCGCGAGGAGTTCCTGCTGGGCCAGCACGCCCCGCTCCACCTGGATGACGACGCCGACGGCAGCCGGGCCCGGGCCCACTTCCTGGGCGATGCCCCACCGGATCTCCGCGCCCGCGACACGGGCGCCCTGTGCCTCCTGGGCTGTTCCTGCGGGATCGACGCCTGCTGGCCCCTGCTCGCCATGGTCCGCGCCACGGCGACGGAGGTCACCTGGTCCGGCTTCCACCAGCCCCACCGGCCGGAGTGGGGCGAACTCCCCCTGGGCCCCTACGTCTTTCCCCGCCCGGCCTACGACCAGGCCCTGGTCACCCCGGTCCCGCTCGCCCAGGACCCCCTCGCCCCGCTGCTGGGCGAGGGGTGACCACCACCAGCGGGATCTCGCGGCCCGTGGAGGCGCGGTAGGTCGCGTACGAGGGCATGGCCGCGGTCACCACCGGCCACAGGCGCTCCGCCTCCGCGGCGGTCGCCGGCCGGGCGAGCGCCGGGAAGCTCTCGGTGCCGACCTGGAGGGTGACGGCCGGGCAGGCCCTCAGGTTCAGGTACCAGGCCGGATGGCGCTCGGCCCCCGCGTTCGAGGCCGTCAGGACGTACGCCTCCCCGTCCCGTACGTACGCGAGCGCCGTGCGCCGCAGCACCCCGGAGCGGCGCCCCCGCGTGGTCAGCAGCAGGTCCCGGATCCCGGGGCGAGGCACCCCGCCGGTCTCCTCGAAGCGCCGGATGTGCTCGGCGACCCATGGGTTCGGGCTGTCCGTCCGCTGCGTCGCCGTCATACCCCCCTCACCCCCACGTGCGCGGCGTGCACGGTCGCGGCCGTCGCCTCGTCGAGGACCGCCCGCGCGAAGTCCGCGTGTGTGATCCTGTCGTCACCGTCGGCGGGGCCGAACGCGTAGCCGCCCGTGGACCCGGTGGCGCCGAAGTCGCCCGACGGGCTCAGGACGGCCCAGTCGAGGCCCGCGGGCGCGGCCGCCCGCAGAGCCAGGGTCCCGGCGCCATGGCCGACGTAGAACGGCCGCCACTCCTGCGGATAGCCGGGTGTGTCCATCAGCAGCCGTCCCGCTTCGGTGGGCAGTACGGAGGCCAGCCCGACGGACACCAAGCGCCGCACCCCGACTTCGGACAGGCCCGCCGCGAGTGCGCGGGCGGCGGCCGGGAAGAACTCGCCCGGGTCCGCGGCCATGTCGTACACGGCCGCCACCGCAAGGCCGTGTCCGGCCGCGAGGCGGGCGACGTCCGCCGCCGAGGTGACGTCGCCGTCACCGCGTCCCGCCTCCGTGACCTCCAGGCCCCGCGCCCGCGCATCGGCGACGACGGCCCTGCCGACGCGGCCGCGGGCTCCGAAGACGACGATCTTCCGATTGTTCCTGCCTTGGTTGTTTCCCTGGTTCGTCATGCTCCGGACCCTACGAAAAGGCCTGGTTACCGATCGGATACCGGCCTACGATCGTGATCATGAACCGGCCGCCGCAGAACCCGCCGCCCCTGGACCCGGAGATGTTCGACCCCGTCTGCCCCTCGCCGCTGGTCCCCTTCCGGATCGGCGACAAGTGGGCCACGCTGATCCTCCGCTGCCTCCAGCACGGCCCCCGCCGCTTCTCCGAACTCAAGGTCCCGCTGCGCGAGATCACGGCCAAGTCCCTGACCCAGTCCCTGCGGGGGCTGGAACGGGACGGCTTCGTGGCGCGCACGGAGTACGAGATCCCGGCGCGGCGCGTCGAGTACGCGCTCACCCCGCTCGGGCGGGGCCTCCTCGGGCCCCTGGACGCGGCGTGCGAATGGACGCGGGAGCACTGGGACGAGCTCCTGGACGCCCAGGAGGCGGCACTCGGAGCAGGCCGCGCGGACACCTCGTCGAGCCGGCCCTCCTGACCGGGCAGAACGGATGAACGGCACGTCCGGGCCTGCCCCGGCACGCCGGTGCCGGCGGCCACCGGCAGGCCCAGCAGGCGGGCTTCGTGGGGGTCGTGGGGGGAGAGAGACGGGCACGAGCGCGCGGGCGGGACTGAACGGCCTCCTCACCGCCAAGGGCGAGCACGTCATCCCGACCGCCGACGGCCTGGCGGCCCTGGCCGAACTGCTCCGCGACGCCGGCGCCGCTCCCGTCGTCGCGGTGCTGCCGGCCGACTGGAACCGTTTCGAGGACCGGGACGCACCCGCCTTGTTCCGGATTCGCTGAGGGCGATCCAGCTGAGAAGCCGCATACAGCAGACCCTCGGCCTCAAGGTGCCGCCGTCGATGGTGTTCGAGAACCCGACCATCGGGGCCCTGTCGGAGCGGCTGTTCGACATGGTGGGCAAGGGAGGAGATGTGCGATGACGAAACTGGTGTGCCTCCACCACGCGGGCGGGAGCCCTTCCCTGTTCCGTCCCTGGGCCCGGTACGCGCCCGACGGCCTGGAAATCGTCCCGGTCGGCATTCCGGTCGATCCGGGTTCGAGCCGAAGACGGCACTGCGGCACTGCGGAACTGCTACAGGCGCTCGCCGCCGAACTGGAGCCGCACACGAAGGGGGAATTCGTTCTCTTCGGGAAAAGCATGGGCGCGCTCCTCGCGTATCTGCTCACCCGGCATTTCGAGCAGCACGGGACGCGGCGGCCACGGGCCCTGGCGGTCGCCGCGTTCGGAGCGCCGCACATCCGGTGGGATGGTTTCGCGGGCGAGGAGGACGAGGACGCGCTGCTGGACCGCCTGGAGGCCATCGGCGGCGTCCCGGACTGGCTGATCGGCCATCCTGCCTGGATCCGGCCCTACCTCGGCCTGCTCCAGGACGACACGCGCATGTGCGCCGGGTACCGCCACCGACCGCAGGAACGGCCGCTGTCGGTGCCGGTCAGGGTCTTCGCCGGCGAGGAGGATCCGCTGGTTCCCAGAGACGCGTTCACCGCGTGGAAGGAGCTCGGCGAAGACGTGGACGTCGGTTTCATGCCCGGTGGGCATTACTTGGTGTCGCAGGATTCCGGCCTGCTGAGGCAGGCGGTTTTCGGCCTTGCTCTGTGAGGCCAATCCGGGGCATGTAAAATTCCTGCCGCCAACTGACGGACTGCGCACCCCGGTTGAACCGAATCTCCGGTTGCGGGTGGGCAGAGGAGGGGTCGATCGATCATGTCGACGAAAATGAAGCAGGCTTTGGGGATCGTTCTTGTCGTGGCGGGAGTGGTGCTCATCGCCGCGTTCCCGGACACCAAGTTCGTCTGGTTCGAAGGAAAGCCGGCCGGTATTACGTTGGTCCTCTTCGGTGGACTTGAATTCCTGGAGAGCTTCCGGCGCACCAAGCCGCGCGGAATCGTGGAGGAATTACGCGGTGACTTCGGCCTCAAGTCCGCGGAGGAGCGCAGGCCCGAGGAGGACCGCCGCCGGTACGACGACCGGGACCGTGAGGAAGACCGCCGCCGGAACAAGCGCGACGACTGACCACGGCGACGCCAGCAAGGGATGGAACGTGAAGACGAAGCCCACGCTCGACGGGAGTGAGGCGGCACGGGCGCGACAGGCCAAGCTGTTCCTCATAGCCACCGGCACCCTCTCCACCGCGCACCTGCCGTTCCGGCTCAACTGGCTGTCGGCCAACCGCCCGCACTACGCGGTGACGGTCGGCCTGACCGACTCGGCGCGGCAATTCGTGAGCGCGTCGGCCCTGGCCGCCCTGACGGGGACGGAGGTCGACCCCAACACCTGGGACACGCCGGCCGGCGGACGCGAGCCGGTGCACACCCGGATAGCGGCCGACTACGACGGCATCCTCGTCTTCCCCGCGAGCGTCGCCTTCCTGTCCGGGCTGGCGTCCGGTGCGGGCACGTCCCCCTTCTTCCTCGCCGCCCCCGGTACCGGCGCCCCCGTGGTGATCGCCCCGTCGTTCCCGCCCGGGGTCGCGGGCAACCCGATCGTCGCCGACGTGCTGACCCGCCTCGACGGCGTCCCGAACCACCACCTCGTCGACACCCGGAAGGGCACGAGCCGCTCGACGGGAGCCGACACCGAGGTGACCGCCCCCTTCTACACCTTCGCCGACCCCGACTCGTACGAGGAGATCGCCCGCTGGAAGGCCTCCGCCGGCGACAGCAGGTTCAAGGAGGTACGGCGCTGCCTGGTCCCGGCCGTCCACGCCGACGGCTGGAAGATCCACACAGCCGTCACCCCCGACAGCTTCGAACCGCTGCGCGAGAAGGTCTCGGTCTTCTGCGTCGAGCGCGGCGTCCCCTTCAAGTTCCTCGCGCGGTACGAGTACGCCTGGCTGATCAACGCCAAGTACGCGCCCCGGCAGGTGAGCGGCAAGGGCTTCGTCCTCTACCCGGCCACCGAGGAACAGTCCGTCGCCCTCGCCGGCGAACTGGCCGGCCTGCTCGCCGACGTGCGGGGGCCGCGCATCCTGTCCGACGTCCCGGTCGGCCGGAGCGTCGTCCACGTCCGCTACGGCGCCTACACCCGCCGGCACAGCTGGCTCCCCGGAGTCTTCTAGTGGGCGTGCTCGGCCACATCATCCCGCTGGCCCTGATGGACACGCTGAGCGTGTCCACCCTGGCCATTCCGGTCTGGTTCCTGCTGACCCCGCGTGAGCTGCGCACGGGGAACGTCTTCGGATACCTGCTGATCATCGCCGTCGGCTACCTGGCGCTGGGCCTGCTGATGCTGAGCGCGCTCGCGGCCGTACGCGAACCCCTGCGTTCCGCGCTCCACTCGCCCGCCGGGGACGCCGCGACGGCCGTGATCGCCGTGCTGCTCATCCTGGCCGGCGTCTGGTACGGGGTCCTGCGGCAGGAGAAGCCGGGCCGGGGGCGGCTCACCCGGTGGCGGGAGGCGGCGGTCGGCGAGTCCGCGACCGCCCGTGGTGTGCTCACCGTGGCGTCGACGGCCGTCGTGCTGGAGATCGCCACGATGTTCCCCTACCTCGCGGCGATCGACGCCCTCGGCGGCTCCGGTCTGCCCTGGCCGGCCCAGGCGGCCGCGCTGGCGCTGTACTGCCTGGTCATGATCGCCCCCGCGGCGCTGATGACCCTCGCCAGGCTCGTGTCCCAACGGGCCGTACTGCCCGCCCTGCGCCGGATCGACCACTGGCTCAGGGTCAACGCCCGGGAGAACACGGCCTGGCTGTTCGCGCTGGTGGGCTTCCTGCTGCTGTCCGGCACCTCCGTCTACCAGAGGGCCATGGACCACCTCACCGGGTAGGCCCCACGCCGCGCTCCGCCGCGTCCTGGCCGCCTTCCACCTCGGCGGGCGGCCGCAGGACATCCGCTGCGGCAGGCATCCCTGCGCCGGGTGCGGCGACCGGACCCACGGCCGTCCGCGCGTGGTGGCACCGGCCACCGGGCTGGAGTTCAGCCTCACCCGCACGGGCCCGCACTGGGCGGTGGCGATCACCACCGGGGAGGTCGTCGGGCTCGACATGGAGGCCGGACGGAGCCTCGACGTCCCGACGCTGTCCGCCCTCGTCCTGTCCGAACGCCAACGTGCCCTGATGGCCTCGGCCACGACCGCCATGGACGGGCGGCAGCTCCTCCTGCGCCTGGACGCGGAAGGAGGCGGTGCTGAAGGCGGTCGGCCTCGGGATCGCCGAGGACATGCGGACGGTGGAGGCCGACCCGGCGCCCTCGGGAGCCGGCCAATCCCGTGATCGATGTCACCGGGCCCAGCCATGCGCGCGGTGCGCCACCTCGCCCAAGAAGCCGCCCCCGCCGCCAGCGTCGTCTACATCGACAACGACCCCGTGGTCTGCGCCCACGGCCGGATGGTCCTCGAAGAGGATCTGCCGACCACCGCGGTCATCGAGGCCGACATCCGTGACCCGGACGGCATTTCCAGTGTTCCGCGTGTGCGCCGGATCCCCGCCGACGACCGCCAGGTCGCCGCCCTCTTCATCTCCGTCCTGCACTGCCTCACCGACGACGACCCCTGCCTCCGCGTCCGCGACATCGCCGGCCGCATGCCGACCGGCAGCCACCTCGTCACGTGCGGGGTCAGGCGGTGTGGAGGGGGTGGCCCTTGTCGAGGAGTTCGTCGTTCGCCCAGCACATGATGGGGATGCCGAGGGCCTTGAGGGCGAGGCGGGCGTCACGGACGTAGTCGGTCGGGCGGGAGGGAAGCGGTTGCCCGGCCGCTGCGGCGGCGAGGGCCACGACGTAGTAGAGGTTGGTCCCGACGAGGGCGTACCACACGTAGTTGAGGCCGCGGGCGCCGTTGGCGGGGGTGAGGCTGGAGGCGGCTGTCTCTACCGCTTCGCGCGTGAGCTGGTGGGTGGTGCCGGAGAGGGTGATCTCGGCGGTGGGCTTGGGCATGGGTGTTCCTTCCCGGTGGCGTGGTGCGGGCCCAGGTGGATCGATGAGGGCGGCCCGGACCTGCGGCGGGTGACGGTGGTGAAGGCGGTGGAGTTCATGCCCGCGACGACCGCGACGACCGCGACGACCGCGTCGGCGGTGAGGCCGGGCCCGAGGGTACGGTCCGGCTCGTGCCGGTGGAATCCGAGGCGCAGGAGAAGTCCGCCGATGGGCCGACCCGTCCCACGCCCACCGGAAGGGCGTGGGACGGGGCCGGCCGCCCGGACCGTCAGTGCTTCTTGCTGTTCCCCAGGTCGGCGATGAGAATCGCGACGCACTCCGAGGACGTATTGGTGCCGGCGAACACCACGGCCTTGATCCCCTTGTCCAGGTCGGCTGCCCCCCGCACCTCCCAGTCGCCCTTGGTCACGATCTTCACGTCCGCGTAGCCCTTCCGCTCACTCTTGCCCTCGGTCCAGCCGGCCTTGACCAGGCCGGCGATCGTGTCCGCGAACGACTTCTTCGGATCAGCGGACTTGCCGGGGTCGTCCACTACCCAGTCGACCTTGCACTCCTTGACCTCGGACCCCACCGTACCGATCGACGGGTCCTTGGTGAACCCGGCCGCGGTCGCCGCCGCGTCGATCTCCTTCGAGACCGTGGCCGCTTCCACCTTCACACCACCCTCACCGGAGCACCCGGCCACAAGCAGCACAACACCGGCGGCCGCGGCCACCCACCCAACCCTGTGCACAATCCCCCCGAACGCCACACACGAAGGCCTCTTGCCTCCATCGAACAGGTGCCCAGTCTTGCACTGGGCGGTCGCGAGCCGGGCCGCAGGGCGATCAGCCCGGCTCGGACAGCCGCCCCGACCGACCCCCAGCGGCGAAGCGGACCGCTGCGCGCCGCACAAGCGCTTCCCGGTCCCGACTCGTTCGCGCGGGTCTGCTGGTCCACCTCGGCGGGGACGTGGAGTTCCCCGACGTCCTCCCCGATCAGGTCGCGTCCCTGGGCCGGCGACTTCGACGCTGCCGTACGCCTCGGGTACGTGCGGCCGGTCGGGGTGGTGGCATGGCTGCGCACCGTCGGGAAGCCGACCGTCCCCGCCGGCCTGCCGTCGGGGGTGCCGGTGCTGCGCGGGACCGATCCCCGGTCCCGGACGGTTCGGTTCGAGGACGTGGCGCCGGCCCTGGCCGAGGACGCGGCCGGGGAAGACCGCCTCTCCGGCTGGACCACCCCGATGGACGCCGACGCGCTCGCCGAGCTGCTCGACGGGGAACGATCGTGGAGGTGGGGAGGCTGACGGTGCCCGGGGCGCGGCCGGTGGCGGTGCTGGGCTCTCTGTGAATCGCCGGCCCTGCCATTCGCAGGCGCAGCGGTAGGATCCGCGCTCGTGGACGACATACGACAGGCAACCATCACCTTCAGCGGGACCCTGACGCGGGAGGAGTTCGACGAGGCGGTTGCGGCCACCGGTATGTTCCGGCGCCTACGGTGGCTCATCGTGGTGGCTGCCGTGCTGATGGCGGCCTTGAGCCTGAGGCCTCTGCCCGAGGGCGGCCCGGTCAACGGCGGCCTGCTGACCCTCGCCGTGGTCTACGGGGTGCTCGGCCTGTTCCTGCCCCCGCTGCTCACCAGCCGCGCGTTCCGTGCCGACCAGGCCAAGGGAGAGAAGCAGGCCACCATCGACGCCGCCGGCTTCGTCATCGTCCGCGGCGGTGACGAACTCATGCGGGTGCCGTGGCGCAGCATGTACCGCTCCTACGAGACGGAGCGGGTGTACGTCGTGACAGGCCGCCTCGGCTGGAAGGCCGGCCTGCTGATCGTGCCCAAGCGGCTGCTCGCGGGGTCCGGCGAGGCAGAGCTGATGGGTGTACTGCTCGAGACCAGGGTCGGCCGGCCCAAGCGCCGCCGGGCGTAGGGCGGCGAGACGCTGGGCGTGGCGGGCCCGGACTGCACCGCGGTCCAGCGTCACCCCCGTGAGGGTCGTGTACGCGAACACCCTGCGGGCCGCGCTCCGCGACGCGAGGAGCAGCTGCGGTGGACCGCTGCCGGGGGAGACCTCGTGACGGCGTCCGGCGGGCTGGGCTGCCCGTGGGATCACAAGGAAGCCGACCCCGGCTTCGTGCCGGGGCCGGGGCCGGGGCCCGTTGTCCGGAGACAGCGGGCAGGAACGGTACTTGCCCAGGTGCGGTCGAGCGTGCTTGCGGAACAGGTGTGAGGTTCTGGTGGTGTCAGCCGAGTTGCTGGAGCAGGGGGAGGATGTTCTTGGGCTGGGCGTTGACCTGGGCGAGGACGGAGATGCCGGCCTGCTGGAGGATGCTGGCCTGGGTGTAGTTCGCGGTCTCCAGGGCGTAGTCGGTGGCCTCGATGCGCTCGCGGGCGGCGCTGAGGTTGACCACACCGGTGTCCTGGGTGGGGATGCTGGACTCGAAGCGGTTCTGAACGGCGCCGAGGACCGAGCGCAGGCTGGTGACCTGGACGAGCGCGGCGTCGATCTGGGACAGCGGGTCGATGAGGAAGGCGCCGGCCGCGGTCGCGTCGGTCTTGCTGATCGTGGCGGTCTGGCCGTCCGGGCCGGTATAGCTGATCTTCGTGGGGTCAGTCTCGTCGGTGAAGGCGGGCGTCTTGGAGAGGTCGTAGGACTCCAGGCCGAGCGTGCTGACGTTCAGCATCTTCATGGCGACGGCGATGACGTCGCCGTCGTCGGCCCCGGTCTGGAAGTTCATGCTGGTGTCCTTCGCCAGCACCTTGATCCCGTTGAACTGGGTCTGCGCCGAGATCGTGTCGATGGCCTCCAGCCGCTGGGCGACCTCCTGCTGGATGGCTGCGCGGTCGTTGACGGCGTAGACGCCGTTGGCGGCCTGGACGGTCAGCGTGCGGATGCGCTGGAGGTTGTTGGTGACCTCCTTCAGCGCGCCCTCGGTGGTCTGCGCGAGAGAGACGGCGTCGTTGCTGTTGCGCGACGCCTGGACGGATCCGTTGATCTGGGTGGTCATCCGGTCGGAGACGGCCAGGCCCGCGGCATCGTCCTTCGAGGAGGTGATGCGCTTGCCGGAGGCGAGCCGTTCGGCCGCGACCCCCATGGTGGAGCCCGTGATGTTGAGGTAGTTCTGCGTGGTGAGCGACATGATGTTGGTGTTGAGCGTCAGCATGTGATCATTCCCAGTCGGTGGTCGGTAGGAGCGTCGGGAAGCGCTACGCGGACGTCACGTTCACGTCGTCCTGAGCCAGGACGAACCGCAGGACATCGACATCGACCCAGCCGCACGGGGAGACCGCGTCGATGAACGCGGGCAGGGTCCTCGTCAGCTCCGCTACGACCTCGCCCCTGCCCAGGCCCCGCGCCGCAGCCGCTTCGGCGATCTTGTCCTCGCCGAGGGCCTGGACCACCTGCTCCTCGGTGAGGGGTTCGTTGGGGCCGGCGCCGAGCCAGGAACCGCTCTGCGGCAGGGAGGCCGCAAGGGCCCGGGTCTCGGCCACGATCTGTTCGGCAGCCGCTTCCTCCTCGGGCGTCAGGGCAGCGATCTTCGCGGCCGCGCGGAACGCCTCGATGGTCTCGGCCGGAATCGCGTCCACCAGAGCGGGGATTTCCTCGGCCAGCGAGGCCGCGGCTTCCGCTTCACTCACCTGCGCCAGCTCCGCCAGCTGCTTGAGCATGCCGGCGGGAGCGGCGGCGGTCACTTCTTCCGCGGACAGCGGTTCGTTGGCGCCTTGGCCGGTCCAGGACTCGAACTTGGCCGACGTCCCGGGCCCGGCCGACAGGGCCGTCAGCAGCTGTCCCAGCACAGGGGCCACCGTTGTCTCGCTCATCGAACTCCCTCACCAGTGATCTTGCCAGCGCCGGAACGCTACCGAAGGCAATCGCCCTGCGACAGAGCGTGAATCGGCCACGGCGGGCAGACCACGCGAGTACGAGCCGAGGGAGGTGGCCGGGCCCCTGAACCGCTCCACGGGAATCCAGCGACGCGCTGCCGGCCGAGCCCGTGGAAAGCTCAACAGCGCACAGCCCAAGTTCGAGGGGCACCGGGCGGGGCGCTCCTGTTCCCCCCCAGCTGCCGCGGGTGGGCGGTGCTGCTCCAGACGCGGCGCGGGCCCGTCGTCCAGGACCGGTGGCCGGACCTGGTGGCGGCCGCCGAGGGTCTGCGGGTCGTCGCGTGCCCAGGCCGTGAGTCGCTCGGCCAGGGGGTAGAAGGCGCGCGAGTCGTCGCGCGCTTCGACGACTCCGTCTGTGTAGAGCAGGAGCACGTCACCGACGTCGAACGGGAAAGTCGCCACCGTCACGTCGGTGGTGAGGACGTCCGCGAGTCCGAGCGGCGGCCTCGCCTCGGCCGTGTCGAGGGGGATCACCCTTCCCTGCCTCAGGAGCAGCGGTGGCGGGTGCCCGCAGTTCACGAGCCGTACCACCGGCTCGCGGTCGGGGATGTCGAGGACCAGCGCGGTGACGAAGGCCTCGTCCGCGTCATCGGCCGCCTCGCCGGCATCGGGTCCCGGGTACGCGGCGCTCCCGGGCTCCTCTGCCGAGCCGACGCCCTCCTCCAGGTGCCCGATCAGGTCCGGCAGCTCGTGCTCGCGGTGGGCAGTCACCCGGAAGGCGCCCAGGACCAGCGACGCTTCGCTGATGGCGTCGAGCCCCTTGCCCCTGGCGTCCCCGATCAGCAGCCGGGTCCCGGAGGCCGTACGGGCCGCCGCGTACAGGTCGCCTCCCATCTGCGCTTCCTCCTCCGCCGCCAGGTAGACGGAGGCGATGTGCAGTGGTCCCGCCCGGTGGGGGAGGGGGCGCAGTACGACGCTCTGGGCCGCGTGGGCGATGGTGCGCAGCCGCGCGAGCCGGTTCTCGTCGCGCTCCCGCAGATGGGCGAAGAAGGTGACGATGACCGAGATCAGGACCAGCGCGACGATCTGGTAGGTGTGGTTGAGGTCGGTCAGGCTCGTCCGCGCGACCGCCACCACCGTCTGGGCCAGCACCGCGACCGCGCCCACGAAGGCCGTCATGCGCGGCCCCGCGAACGAGGCCGTTACGGCGGGCGCGGCGATCAGGAACGGCCCCAGATGCACCTCGGGCGGCGACAGGACGTCCACCGTGGTGACGGCCGCGATCAGTGCGAAGGGCACGAGGAGCAGCAGCCGTCCGCCGCGCCGGGAAGAGAAGAGGGCGAGGGGCCGCCGGCGGGCATCCATGCGAAAGGCAAACATCACGAGACGGTCGATGTCCTGGTGCCGGGCCGTGTGGCTCCTCAGGCCGGCGGCCTGCGGCCACTGGCCAGGAGCAGCCCTCCGGCCAACCTGCAGAACGGCCCGGGCCCGAGCGGGCCGCCCACGGGTATCCCTCCGGCCTGCAGGCACCCGGCGTCTTGGCGGAGGCACGGAGCGGCTGGGCATGCAGCGCCGGGGGACGGCGAAGCTTCGTTTGCCGGGTGAAGCGTGATACGCGATCACCAGAGGGCTTCGGAAAGGACTCAGCAGGTTCCTCCCCCACTGGTTACGGCGGGCTGCGCACTGCAGCCGAAGATCGACTTCCTGGCCGAGGGCCCCCAGGAGACTGAGGGGATGCCCCGAGGGAAGACCGAGGTGCCGGATGACGGAATCGGAGGACGTTGCGTAGATCATCCGCCTCGTAGCGAACGGTTGATGGAGGCACACCCCCACCTCGACGCCGGGCTGGTGCGAGGATCAGTGCAGACGGCATACGAAGAGCTCAGGTATGCACGCGTGCGTACCTACCTGCCCGTTCTGATGGAGCGTCGGGCCAAGGATTTACTGCCCTCCGAAGGACGGGGGGAGCGTCAGGCCTGACGGGCCGGCGCCTTCCCGTTCTCCGGCGGAGGAGCAACAGCTTTGGTCGGCTGACACTGGACGTCGGCGGATGTCGAGGACTGGAGCGGCCGCTACGAGGGCGGCTGCCTCGTCCTCGTCGTGTGTCCGCCGTGCCACAGCCTGGTGGAAGCGGCGGGGGCGGAGCTGAACGCGGCTGGCGCGACGATTGGGCCGACTTCCGAACCAGCCGTGCTGAGATCACTCTGCCGGGCTGATCCGTGGAGGTGATGCGGCGGCCGCGACCGCGCCGTCGCATCACCCCTGCCCCCGGATGAGGACCCTTCGCTGCGAGACACGCACACAGCTCACCAACACGCAGAAGGAGTTCGTCGGGCCGTATCCGCCGATCGGCAGATACGGCCCGTACCCGTACCGGAGCGGCCGCGGCACCTGTTTGAGGGGGGATCACACGTCTCAAGCATGAGCGTCAGCTAGTAGAACCACCACCTGACCTGTGGTTACCGGCCTTCTGGCAGCCGCACCCGTCCTCGCCGGCGGCCTTGGGTCCGCAGGAGCAGGCGCTACGGCGCTGGCCGTACCACCAGGTGCCTGTCGTCACGTCCGGACCAACGATCCGCTGTGGCCGGACGGCACTCCTCCGGCGCCGGGCTCAACGTCCTCGCCCGGCGGCCGGTCCGGCTACGAGCTGGCCAACGAAGGGGACCGCGGTGACCGCGCTCACCCTGGTGGTGTCGGCCGGTTCCTGTGGCGGGGCGGCGCCCTGTGGGGTGCGGGTAGGCCGTGCCGATATGGCGTGCGCGGGCAAGGACCGGCCCCCAGCAACTGGGGGCAGTACCGTCGGGCGGCCCCAACTCCACTGGAAGAGGCCGACCGCCCCCGTCGGGGGCGGTCGGCCTCTTCGTCACGGCCACACAGCCGACCGCCATGCTGCGCCGCGTCAGATCACGCCCAGCTCCGCGAGGACGGCTGCCCGGCCCGCCGGCAGCTGCGCGTGCAGGGCGCGGCAGTTGGTCAGCCACAGCCCCAGCTTCACCCCGTGGTCCTGGCCGTCCTGCACCACCCACTCGACGTGGCCCCGGGGCACCCCGGTCAGCGTCCCTTCGCGCTTGAGGTAGGTCCGCGCCGCCACGACACCGCGTTCCCACGCCGCCGCCCGCTGCCCGCTGCCCGCTGCTCGCCGCCCGCTGCTCGCCGCCCGCCGCCCGCCGGAGCCGGCGCGGCCGGGGCGGGTGCCTCCACCCCGAGGCCGGCCAGCCGCCCCCGCTGCGCCTCGGTCAGCTCGGCCCACCCTTCGCGCTGCCGCTCCAGCCACCGGCCGACGTCCACACCGTGGACGGTCACCCCCGGCACGATCTCGCCCACGGCCGCGCCGCCGTCGGTCACCAGGGCCCGCACCCCGGCGAAGTGCCGCTGTCAGTCGATCGGCCGGCCGGCCGGGTGCGGGCGGGCTGCTGGTGGAGCTGGCCTGGTCCGCCGGCCTGCCGTCGTGTACGCGTTGCAGCCCTCTGCGCCCCGTCGAGGAGCGGGCCGGCCTTAAGGGAAGAGGCCGTACCAGGGGACGGCTGAACCGTTGGCTCGGCACCCGCAACGAAGGAGCGGACAAAGCCACGACCCCTGCTGGTCCTGAGAGGCTGGGCCCGACACGGGGCGCGTGCCCCCTGGTCCAGGAGCCGGTGCCGTGGTCTACCTGCCCAACTGCTGATGTTCGGCCGCGAGTACACAGGAGCGCACCCGAGCGCATCGCCGTGGTACCGCGCCCGCGAGGGCAGACTGCCAGCCTGCCACGTCGCGAACACCCCCGCAGGAGGGTCCGGGCGGTCAGTGGGTGCTGTGGACGCAGAAGGGCTGGCCGGAGGGGTCGAGGAGGACGGTCCAGTGGGTACCGCCGGGCTGGTGGCCGGGCTTGGTCGCGCCCATTTCCAGCAGGCGCCGCTCGGCTGCCTGGGCGTCGTCGAAGGCGAGGTCCATGTGGAAGGCCAGTTCCTGTTCGGGCCAGGCGGGGGCGGTGAAGGACGGTGATGTGTAGAAGAGGTGCATCGTCCCGTTCAGGTGGAAGGCGAAAGCGACCTCGTTGCCCTGCTCGTCGGGGAAGGTCTGGGTGACGGTGGTCCCCAGGGCGGTGGCGTAGAAGTCGGCGAGTTGCCGGCCGTCGCGGGCCCACATGGCCTGGCACATGATCGTGCCGGCCAGGGGTGCGGGGGTGCTGCCGGTCATGGAGGCTGGTTCCTTCCGTTCGTTCCGTGCGGGCTCAGCGGATGACCTTGATGCCGAAGTGGGTGCCGAAGCCGAGGGCGAAGCCGATGGCGGAGTGCATGTGGGCGTACATCTCCATGCCGCGGGCACAGACCAGGGGGCCGAGGTCGAGGATGTCGGTCCAGCCGTAGGCCTTGAGGAGCTCGGTGACGGCTGCCTTGGCGTCAGCGTGCTCGCCGGCGATGAACATGGTGTGGTCGCCTCCGCCGATGGCCTCGGGGTTGACGACGGTGTCCTGTTCCTGGGTGACGAACGCCTTGACGACCTTCGTGTCCGGCAAGGCGCGCTGGATCTGTTCGGCGAGGCTGTCGGTGTCGCACGGGTCGAGCTTGGGCATCGTGCCCCACGGGGTGGGCCAGGGGTGTTCGACGTCGGGGTTGTAGAGGTACGGCACGGCGTAGTCGACGAGCGTCTTGCCCGCCAGTTCCCCGGAGGCGGCCGTGAGGGCGGCGACGGCGTTGTGGCCGTCGATCCCGTTGATGACCAGCTCGCCCCGCCCGGCGGCGTCCGCGAAGGTGTGCAGCTCGACGCCGGGATGCTCGGCGAGGAAGTCCTTGAACGGCGGGGTGCCCATCATGTCGGGCTCGGTGCGGGCGAGGGTGGCCTTCGGGTCGCGCGTGCCGACGTGGACCTCGTGCCCGAGCCCGGCGAGCCTGGCGACGTGGGCGCGGGCGCCGCCGCCCGTACCGAGAACAGCGATTCTCATGATTTCCTCCCGTTGTGATCCTGTGGGCGATTGCCACAGTAGGAGGCATTCAGGACAGAAAATGTCCTTTGACACCTTTGACACGGACAGCACGGAGATCACGGCGAGTGAACACGACGGCCCGCGGCCCGCGGGCTGAGGCTGCTGCTCCTGCTGCGCACTCAACGGGAATGGCCCCGCGCCGGCCTTCGCACCGCACCCGGGCGGGAACACCCCGGAAGGCCGGGGACGTGGCGGTCTGCCCCCGTCACGCGGGGTGTTTAGTGTGGGTTCATGGCGTATGACGAGGTGCTGGCGGAGCGGGTGCACGAGCGCCTGGAGGCGGCGGACATCGACGTCGTGGAGAAGGTGATGTTCGGTGCACTGTGCTTCCTGCACCGGGGCAACACGGTGGCTGCGGTGGAGGGCCGTGAGCTGCTGGTGCGCGTCGGCGTGGAGGACATGGGGGCGGCGCTTGCGCGGCCGGGTGTGCGGCCGATGGAGTTCCGCGGCCGGACGGCGAAGGGCTGGGCCTACCTATCGGGCGAGGTGCTCGACGACGGGGAGCTGGACGACTGGCTGCGGACGGCCTGGGACGTCACGGCCGAGCTGCCTCCCAAGTGACGGCTCACCCCTCCTTGCCGGCGAGGGCGCGGGCGGCGCGCAGCAGGAGGTGCGCCCTTTCTTCCAGGTACGCGGCGAGGTTGTCGTCCGTGGTGTCCTCGGTCTCCTCGAAGGTGCCGGCCGGGTCCAGGCGGAGGATCTGGGCGGCGAGGCGGTAGGGGGTGTCGGCGGTCAGGTCGATGCCGGCGGTGCCGCCCCGGGCGTGGGTGTGGACGCGGCCTGGGAGCGACCAGGTGCGGGCGTACTCGGTGGCGGCGTCGGCGGGGACGGTGGCGCGCAGGGTGTGGCGGGCGGGTATGGCGGCGATGCGCTGGGCGAGGTAGGCCGCCGGGTCGCGGGCGGGCAGCTCGCGCGCGGGCACGCGGCGGCCGGTGAGGGCGGGGTCGGCGAGGCGGTCGACGCGGAAGGTGCGCCAGTCTTCGCGTTCCGTGTCGTAGGCGATGAGGTACCAGTAGTCGGCGGCGTTGACCAGGGCATGCGGTTCGGCCCGGCGTTGGTCGGTGTGGCCGCGGCCGGTGGTGTAGCCGAAAGCGAGGAGCTCGTGGTCGCGGCAGGCGGCGGCCAGGACGGCGAGTACGCCCGGGTCGGCCCGTACCCCGGTGTCCCAGGAGACCGGAGTCGTGGCGTCGCGCAGGGCGTCGACCTGGTGGCGCAGCCGGGCGGGCAGGACCTGCTGGAGTTTGGCCAGGGCCCGGACCGCGGTCTCCTCGATGCCGGTCAGGCCGGTGCCGTAGGCGGTGGCGGTGGCCAGCACGACGGCCAGGGCGACAGCCTCCTCGTCATCCAGCAGGAGAGGGGGGAGGTCGGTTCCGGCGGCGAGGTGGTAGCCGCCGTGGTGGCCAGTGGTGCTCTCCACCGGGTAGCCCAGCCCGCGCAGCCGGTCGATGTCGCGGCGGACGGTGCGCAGGGTGACGCCGAGGCGCTCGGAGAGTTCGGCGCCGGTCCACTCCCGCCGCGTCTGCAGCAGCGAGAGCAGGCGCAGCATCCGTCCAGGCAGTTCCCGGCTCATCCTCGCTCCGTCCGTCGGGGGCCTCGGGGGTCGTTCCCAGACTGCCAGTCTTGGGTGACAGCAGCTGTCCGCAAAGCCGCCTAGCGTGGATTTCGCAAGCGGCCCGACCTCTCCGGGCCGCCTCCGGCACCCAGCCCGGTACGGAGCCTCGCGCCCGGTGCGAGACCCCACCGCCCCTCTTTCTTCTGTTCGTGAAAGGACAGTGTCATGGGCTTCCCCTCTCGCGGCAGCGTCATCTGGTTCGAGATCGACACCGCCGACGTCAGCGCCGTACGGGACTTCTACGGTTCCCTCTTCGGCTGGAGCTTCCCCGCCATGCCCGCCCACGGCGGCGGCACCTACTACCTTGTCCAGGCCGAAGGGGCCCCGTTCCCGATGGGCGGCATCCTGCCCCCCGGCACCGCCGAGGGCATCACCCTCGGCATCGTCTCCCTCGACGTGCCCGGCGACACGGCCCTGCTGCAGAACCTCGGCGCCACGGTGATCGTGCCGCCCGGGAAGGCGGCCGACGGCGGCGACTACGCCCGCCTGACCGATCCGCACGGCAACGTCTTCGGCCTCTGGACTCCCCCCGCCCCGCCTGCGGGAACCGAGGCGGAGGAGCTGGACCCGAGCCTGCTCGCGCCCCGGCCGGGTGCGGCCGCCTGGTTCGAGATCGCCACCCGTGACATCGACGCCACCCGCACTTTCTACGCCGACGCCCTCGGCTGGCACTACACCCCCGAAGACGGCGTAGCAGGCCAGACCTACGACGCCGTCTTCGCCGGCACCCCCCACCCCTGCGGCGGCCTGCGCGCCCTCGACGCCGCGGCGGACGAGGCGGAGCACATCATGCCCGTCTTCCTCACCGAGGACGCGGCCACCACCGCGGAGAAGGCCGTCGCCCTCGGCGCCCGTCTCGACGACGGCCCCACCGCCACCGCCTACGGCCTGACCTTCGCCCGCCTGACCGACCCCCGCGGCAACCGCTTCGGCCTCTTCACCCCGCCCAAGAGCTGACCTCCCCGGCTGGGCACGGATGACGCGCCCAGACCACCCCCACACTCCCGCTTCCCGATCCTCCGGCCGCGGGTGACCGCTTCGGCTGTCGGCCACCTCGTCCGGGCCGGCCTGCTGGTCCACCTCGGCGGCGAGCGGGAGTTCCCCGACGTCCACCCGGACCAGGTGGCCGCCCTCGCCCGCCGCCGGGACCTGCCCGCCCTCCTCGACCGGCACGTCCCTCTGGGCCCGGACCAGGCCGCGCGCCGGCCCGGGGTCCGCCGTACGGACTTCGACTTGATCACTGGCCAGCTCGGGTGGTTGTCCCCGGTTGCCTTCGTGGACGTTGGCTACAAGCACCATGGCGGGGTGACGAGGGTCCCCCTGTACGACGCCCAGGAGATCGCGCTTTTGGAGGTGGTCCGCCCTCACGTGGACTGGCGGGGGGGGGGGGGGGGGGGGGGGGGGGGGGGTGCCCCCCCCCTCCCCCCCCCCCCCCCGCGAGCGCTGCCTTGCTCCGCCCCCCCTACCGCGCCCCTCCCCCTCCCCCCCCCCCCCCCCCCCACCCCACCACTCCTGCTCCGTG